>VGIY01000275.1 GCA_016867695.1 Candidatus Eiseniibacteriota bacterium
GCCTCGAGGCCCTCGGGGACGGCCTCAACGTCGTCGTCTCCGACCTCGTCGGCGACGGGCTCACCCACGACGGCGAGAACAACCTCGCCGTGGCCACCGCCACCGGGTTGGAGATCGTGAAAGGCATGGTCCAGCTGACCGAGGAGTACAGCTCCGGCTCGGCCTACGACGACCGCTTCGTGAACGAGGGCGGGCCCAGCACGGTCCCCGTCGGCGGGATCATCATGTGGTCCGGGGCGTCCGTGCCCGAGAACTGGGCGCTCTGCAACGGCCAGACGGCGTACGGCGTCACGACGCCCGACCTGCGCAATCGTTTCGTGCTCGCCGCGGGGGGATCGTACTCGATCGGCTCGACCGGCGGGGCGAGCACGCACACGCTGACGATCGACGAGATGCCGAGCCACAACCACGGCGTGACCGACCCCGGCCACACTCACGCCTACACGAGCCCGCTGATCGGGGATTACCCGGGGTTGGATCACGACGAGAACGGCTCGGCGGTCGAGTATCCCTACCACAACTGGGGCACCACGTCGTCATCGACCACGGGCATCTCGATCCAGAGCCGCGGCGGCGGACAGGCGCACAACAACATGCCCCCCTACTACGCGCTGGCGTTCATCATGCGCGTCAGGTAGTGCAGCCACAGAGGAGAGGCAAGCGACATGAGCCCCAACGCGAACCGATTCGGCCGCCCCACGTCCGGCGGCGGGGCGGCGAACCCGCGGTCCGCGGGACGCGCGATCCCCGCCTGCGCGACCCTGGCCGTGGCCGCGCTCCTTCTCTTCCCTCCCGGGCCTGCGGCGCAGTCCGCCGCCCCCGGCGAGGGCGCGTGGATCTCCGGCGGCGGCGCCGCGGCCGCCGGGGCCTTCGCCCAGACGGCCGCGATCGGCCAGTCGGCGGCGGGCCCCGCGCTGGGTCCGCCGGCGTCCCTCTCGGCGGGCATCCTCTCCGGGCGCGCCCAGCGCAGCCCGGTGAGTCAGCAGCTATCCGCCCCGGCGGCGGCGCCGGCGGGCGCCCCGCTGGCGCTCGAGGCCGAGGTGCTCTCCCGCACGCCGGCGGAGGTGGTGACGCTCCACTTCCGCCCGGCGGGCCGGCCGGACTTCGAGTCGCTGCCCATGCAATCAAGTCCCGAGGGGAGCTGGACGGCCGTGGTCCCGCCCGAGGCTGTCCACCTGCGGGGCTTGGAGTACTACCTCGAGGCCCGGGCGGACGGGCGGCTGAGCTTCCTCCCCGCTCGCGACGCCCAGGAGAGGCCCCTGCGCCAGGTGGTGCAGGTGATCGACTTCGACGGCGACGGCGCCTTGCGCCTCGCCGCCGGGATGGGGCGACTGACCTGCCTCCCCGCCCTGCTCGAGGACGGCTCGCCCCCCGCGCTCTTCGCCGACGACCTCGGGGAGCCGGGCAGTCAGTGGCGCTGCGCGCGCTGGAGCCCTGATGACCGGAGATATCGGGAGATCGGCGACGCGGGGCTCGAGCCCTTCTCCCCCGGCAGGGCCTTCTGGCTGCTCAGCGAGAGGGAGCGGGCGATCGACTTCAGCGGCGCCACCGTCTACCCCCCGGATGACCAGGGCTACGTCGTCCCGCTGGCGCCGGGGTGGAACATGGTCGGCAACCCCTTCGCCTATCCGCTCGCCCTGGACGACGCGCTTCTGCGCGCCGGCGGGCAGACGCTCTCCCCGGCCGAAGCGGCCGAGGCCCGCTGGATCGAGCTGCAGCCGTTGCACGCCTACGACGGCCGGCAGTACGTGGAGGGATCGCGCACGCTTCCGCCCTGGGAGGGCTTCTTCGTCGCCAATCTGAACGAAGCGCCGGTCGACCTGATCCTGCCGGCGCGCGAGGCGGGCCTCTGGCCGAGGCCGAGCCCGCCGGCGGCGATTCCCTCGGCCGCTCCCGACTGGCTGCTCGACCTCACCGCGCGCCTCGGCGAGAGCGGTCCCGCCAGGCTGCAGGTCGGCACGGCGGAGTCGGCCGCCGAGGGCTGGGACGCCTACGACCGGCTCGTGCCTCCCCCCGCGCTCGGCCAGCGCCTCCTGGCCCGCTCGGTCGACACGAACCTGCCGCCCGGCCTGCAGCGCCTGCAGCGCGACCTGCGCCCGGCCGCCGAGGAGGGCAGGGCGTGGACGGTCGAGCTGATCGCCGGCGCCGCCGGATCGCTGCAACTCGCCTGGGAGTGGAGCGGACAGCTCCCCGAAGGGCAGGTCGCCAGGCTGATCGACCTGCAGCTCGGCATCTGGGTCGAGTGCCCGCCGAGCGGCGTCTATGAGACGTCGGCCGGCGCCGCCGGCCCCTTCGAGTTCCTGATCGCCGTCGGCACCCCCGAGTGGACGGAGGAGGAGTTCGACTTCGCCGCCCCCGCCGGGGAGCACTTCGCCTCGCAGGCGCTGGGGGGCAGCCTTCACTGCGGCGAGACCTACCTGCGCCTCGTTCTGCGACAGCCGGAGAGCGTCGGCCTGAAAGCCTACGACGCCAACGGGCGCCTGATCCGCACGCTCCTGGACCGGACGCTGCCAGCCGGCGTGCACCTGCTCCGTTGGGACGGGCGCACCGACCAGGGTTCGCCGGCGCCGGCCGGCGTCTACTTCATGCGCCTGACCGGAGCGGGCCGCGAAGAGGTGATGCGCAGCGTGCTCGTTCGCTGATATGGAACGACCCCTCGGCCAAGCACCGAGGTAGGGGAGGCGGTCTTCTTCTTCCATAGGATCGCCTCCTCATCTGCGGGAACGCCGCCGATCAGGCTCCGAGAAGGGGCGATCTCCTCTCCCGCGGGAGAGGGGGTCGCCCCTGCGCGTTTGACAGGCCCGGAGCCCCTCGGGCAGAATCGCGGCGGAGCAGGCGGTCCCGCCGTCGGCGGACGCAGCCGGGCCAGGGGGCAGCGGAGTCGCGAGGACCCGCGGGACCAACGATCCCGCGGGTCCTCCGTTCCGGGCGTCCCCGGCGCCGGCGCGCCCGGGACGCGGGGGGAGCGGATGGCGACGGCGCGGCCCTCGACGAGGGGCGCCGGGGAGTCGACATGGCCGGCGACCCAGGGCACCACGATCCCACCGCCGACCGGGAGAAGCGCTCGGCGGCTTCCAGTTCCGTCGTCGCCGCCCTCGGCCTGACCGGCGCGAAGCTCCTGGTCGGGCTTCTCACCGGCAGCCTGGGCATCCTCGCCGAGGCGGCCCACTCGGGCCTCGACCTCGTCGCCGCGCTGGCCACGCTCCTGGCCGTGCGCATCGCCGCCCGGCCCGCCGACGCGGACCATCCCTACGGGCACGGCAAGGTCGAGAACCTCTCCGCGCTCTTCCAGACGCTGCTCCTGCTGGGCACCTGCGTCTGGATCATCCGCGAGGCGGTCGAGCGGCTCCTCCACAGCCCGGTCCGCGTCGACGCGACCTTCTGGGCCTTCGCCGTCATGGCGCTGTCGATCGCCGTCGACGTCAGCCGCTCCCGGCTGCTCTACCGCATGGCGCGCAAGCACCAGAGCCCGGCGCTCGAGGCCGACGGGCTCCACTTCCGCACCGACATCTGGAGTTCATCGGTCGTGCTCCTCGGGCTCGCCGGCGTCGCCATCGCCGACCGCCACCCGCGCCTCGCCTTCCTGCACCACGCGGACCCGGTGGCGGCGCTGATCGTCGCCGGGATCGTGGTCCTGGTCAGCGTGCGCCTAGCCGTCCGCTCGATCCAGCCGCTGCTGGACACCGCGCCCGCCGGCGTGGCCGAGAAGGTCGTCGCGGCGGTCGAGGCGCTGCCCGGGGTGATCGACTGCCACCAGGTGCGCGTCCGCCGCTCGGGGCCCCACGCCTTCGTCGACGCCCACGTGACCGTCGACGGGGGCCAGACGCTCGAGCAGGCCCACCGGCTGACCGAGGAGATCGAGGTCGCCGTCGGGCGGGTCGTGCCGCGCGCCGACGTCACCCTGCATCCCGAGCCGGCGCCTCGGGCGGCGCCCGACGGCTTGGGGCCGGAGGCGGCGAGAACCGTCCCGGAAGCGGTTCCGCGCCAGACGGGCGGCGCATCGGCCGAGGCCCCCCTGCCCGGCCGGGAATCGGGGGCCTGAGCCGACCCTCGATGCCCGGACCGGCGGCGCCCGGAGGGGACGCGGCCCGCGAAGCCTATGCAGGAAATGGCGAAAGCTCATACCACCCGGCCCCCGAATTGGTGCACAATGGACCGCTT
>VGIY01000276.1 GCA_016867695.1 Candidatus Eiseniibacteriota bacterium
AGCTGGACCGTCAGGCACTCGATCGCCTCGTCGGAGACGGTCGCTCCGCCGGGGGCGACCGCGGTCACCTGGGCGCTGTTGCAGAAGGGATCGGCCAGGCTGTCCGGGTGCGCGGCGACGTAAGCGATCAGGTCGATCGTCCGCCGCTGGCCCGGGGCGAGCGCGCCGACCAGCTCCCAGGAGAGCTCGGGCGGAAGTCCGGTCAGCTCCACCAGGTCGGGATCGTAGATCGAGTGCTCGTAGCTCAGCCCCCGGGTGAGCGGGTCGGTGATCACGACGCCGCTCAGCGGGAGATTCCCCGTGTTCGTCACCTCGATGACGAAGCGCAGCATCTCCCCCGGACGGGCCACGGCGTCGGTGGCCCGCTTGGAGATGTAGATCGCCGCGCTCGAGACCTGCACCGGCAGGCTGGCCGTGGCCAGGTCCGCGGCGCTCTGGTTGCCGGGGCCGCTCGCCTCGGCGGTGACGGTGTTGATCAGCGGGTTGGCCAGCGCGGCCGGGTTCTCGGCGACGTCGAAGAAGACCTGGATCTCGGCGGCGCGGCCCGGCTTGAGCAGTCCGACGCGCCAGACAACCGCCGGGGCGCTGGCCGTCAGCGAGACCAGCGCCGGATCGAAGTGCGCGGCGCTGTAGGCCAGCCCCGCGGGCACCTCCTCGGTGACGATCGTCTCGGTCAGGTCGACCCGGCCCACGTTGCGGACGAGCAGCGTGTAGGCGAGCGTCCCTCCCGGGACGACCACGTTCTGGCTCGGCACCTTGGCGATGTCGACGGCGATGTCCGGCGTGTGCACCGGCAGCGTGTCGCTCGCCTGGGCGGTGAGCGTCTCGCCCCCCTCGTCCACGGCCGTCGCCTCGGCGACATCCGTGATCGTGTCGCCGTACAGGCTCGGGTCGGGATCGCTGGTGACCTCCAGGCGCACGCTGAACGCCTGACCCGGCTCGAGGTCCTCGAGCAGCGTCCAGCGCGGCGTGCGCGGGTCGGGGTCGAACGAGGCCCGCGCGGGATCGTGGTAGCTGGCGAAGGTCGTCAACGGCGCGGGCAGAGGATCGACGATGACCAGCCCGGAGAGTCTCTGGTTGCCGTTGTTGGTCGCCGTGATCCAGTAGGAGAGCGCCTCCCCCGGCACCAGCGCGGAGGCCAGCGCCACCTTCTCCAGCAGAAGGTGCGACTCGGGCAGCAGCACGGCCAGCGCCTCGTCGTCCTCGTCGGACAGCGGCCGGCCGTAGGTGTCGCGGGCCGTGGCCGCGGCGGTCATGGTCACGATCGCGGGCAGCGCGGCGACGTCGTCGTCCGCCCGGTAGGTGATGCGGATCTGCTCCTGCGTCCCCGCGCGGATGGTGTCCTGCGCGGTCCAGGTGAGGTCGTCGGGATGGTCGAAGACGTTCGCGTCGTAGTTCGTCCCGACAACGACGAGCCCCGAGGCGAGCAGGTCCTCGGCGGTGACGACGAGGTCGACGAGATCGAGCTCGCTGCCGGCCTGTACGGTGAGGATGTAGGTCACCGTCTCGCCGGGGTAGATCTCGCCCTGGGCCGCGGTGTTGTCCAGCGTCAGCGCGCCGCGCTTCGGCGACACGGGCACGGCCTCCGCCGCCGAATCGCCCAGCGGGTACTGCTCCTCGTCCAGCGCCGCCACGGTCGCCGTGCCGGCCACCGGGTCGGCGAGCAGGGTGACGTCCGCCGCCGCGCGGTAGGTGAGGCGCAGCTGCTCGGAGTCCCTCTTGGCCAGCGTGCCCAGGAGCCGCCAGCGATGGAAGCCGGGAACGTGGTCCTCGGCGATCCGCCCGGCGTCGTAGTTGGAGCTCTCGAAGGCCAGCCCCTGGGGCGCCAGGTCGGGCACCTGCAGCAGGACGTCGCTCAGCAACTGGTCGCCGATGTTCTCGAACTTGACCAGGTAGGTCGCCCGCCCACCGGGGACGATCTCGCCGGTCGTGTGCGCGTAGTGCAGGCGGATGGCCGGCCGCGGCGAGAGCAGACCGAGTGCCGCCTCGTCGGCGTCCTCCACCCAGCGCAGCAGGCGGTCCTGCCCGACGACGCCCGCGGCGTTGACGACGGTCGAGTCGCCGACGGCCAGGTTGTAGTCGCTCCAGCTGCGCGAGCAGTCGAAGAAGAGCGTCAGCGCCTCGGTCTGCGTCGGCTCGAGGGAGCCGATCATGTCGAACTGGACCACCGGATGCGTGCTGCTCAACCGCCAGCGCTGCTTATCGTAGTCGGCGGTCAGCAGGCTCAGGCCTGCGGGCACGGGGTCGCGCAGGGTGACGCGGCGCAGCAACTGCCCGCCGTCGTTGGTCACCATCAGGTGATAGCCCACCTGGCCGCCCATCGGCATCCGCGGATCGATGGCCCGTTTGTCGAGGTGGATCCGGCTGTGCTTCGCCCGGCAGGGCGTCGAGCAGGCGTCGCCGTCGGTCACCACGACCCCGTCGATCGTCGTCGCCCGCACCCAGGCGTTGTTGTCCGCCTCGGTGTTGTTCAGCTCGATCGGCACGCCCACGGTCAGGATCACGGTGTGGGATTGCCCGGGCATCAGGTCGGGCAGGTCCCAGCGCACCTCGTTCGGCGGGAACCAGGTGCCCTGCGGCTCGGAGTCGATGTAGGTCAGCGGCGGCAGGATCTGGTCGCTGGCGTCGAGAATGTCGCGCAGGTGGACGCCGGTCAGCGGCGTCACGTTGGTGTTGGTCACGGTGATGATGTAGTGGGCGATCCCGCCGGCCTCGAGGGGCGACTGGACGGGGATCTTCTCGACGTCGATGCCCTTCTGCCAGTTGAGCATCGGCAGCAGCGAGCTGTCCGCTTCGGCCGTCACCGGCTGGCCGCCGGCCGTGGTGCCGCGCGCTGCGGCGACATTGATGACCGGGTCGTCGATCAGGAAGTGGTTGTTCGAGACCTCGAAGATCAGCGACAGCATCGTCGACTCGCCCGGACCGAGCGACGGAACGCGGAAGACGGGCGGATCGATCGCGATGCGGGCGACGTCGTTGTCGTGCTCGGCGCGCGACAGGGTCAGCCCCGCGGGGGGCGTGTCGGTGACGTCGATGTCGTAGAGGGTCTGCTCGCCGGTGTTGGTGACGGTGACCAGATAGGTCGCCGGGCGTCCCGGGGTGATCCGGTTCGCCGTCGCCACCTTCTCGACGTCGAGACCCTCGGGCCTCTGCTCGACCGGGAGCACACAGGTCGCCTCCGGGCTCTCGACCTGTCGGCCCGCGCGGTCGACACCCGCCGCCCGGGCGGTGTTGGCCACCTGGGCGCCGAGGAGGGCCGGATCGGCCGCCAGGCGGCAGGTGACGGAGGCCATCTTGGTCGCGCCGGCGGCCAGGCAGCCCGCCTCGACGACCAGCGGATCCAGGCCGGCGACGTGCATGTCGGCGGCCAGGCTGGCGGTGTGGAAGGTCAGCCCGGCAGCGAGCGGATCGGTCACGACGATGTCGCAGATCTCCTGCGCGCCAGTGTTCACCAGCGTCCACAGGTAGGTGACCGTCCCGCCGGGGACGACCCCGCCCTGCATCGAGGTCTTGAAGAGCTGCAACCCCGAGGGGGGCACGCTCAGCGGCAGCTCGAGCAGCGACTCGGCCGCGACCTCGCGTCCCCCTTCGTCGAGGGCGGTGGCGGAGAGGCGATGGGCAACGGGGCTTGCCGGAGCGCCGCCGCCGATCCCGACCGCGAAGCTCAGGGCGAGCGTCTCGGCGCCGTGGACCGGCAGGTCCGCGATCAAGAAAGTGGGCGGGTTCGCGCCCAGCTGGGCGACCTGGGCGCCGAACTGCGCGCCGGTGAAGGTCAGTCCCCCGGGGGCGACGGAGGTCAGCGCGAGGTCGCGCAACGCCTGGTCGCCCGTGTTGCGCACGGTGACCAGATAGGTGATCGACGAGCCGGCGATCAGCGCTCCCTCGGCGGCGACCTGACCCACGGTGAGGGACGCGCCGCGCGGCACGACGGGCAGTGTCATCTCGGCCCCGACGGCCCACACCTCGGCGCCGGCGGCGTCCCTGCCCCGGCCGCTCGCGCCGCAGGCGAGAGTCGGACCGAAGAGCGTGTAGTCGGCCGGGCTGGCGAAGACGAGCCCGATCAGCTTGCCCCGGCCCGCGCGCAGCCTCTCCAGGGCGAATCGTGGAGGCTCCCCCGGCAGCCGCTGCACCTCTCCGTCGTGCCCGGCGGCGATC
>VGIY01000277.1 GCA_016867695.1 Candidatus Eiseniibacteriota bacterium
GTTCACGTCGGCGTCCTGGTCGCGGGCCGTCGCCAGCATGCGCCGCTTGATCTCCTCGGTCACGTGCGGGATCACCTGGACCGTCTTGCCCAGGAATCCCCCGCGGCGCTCCTTGGTGATGATCGCGTCGTAGATCTGCCCCGAGGTGACGCAGTTGCGCCCCTCGAGCGCCTGCTCGGTGAAGCGCTCGTAGTGGCCCAGGTCGAGGTCGGTCTCCGCGCCGTCGTCGGTGACGAAGACCTCGCCGTGCTGGAAGGGGCTCATCGTCCCGGGATCCACGTTCAGGTAGGGGTCGAACTTCTGGTGGGTCACGCGCAGGCCCCGTTCCTTGAGCAGCAGCCCGATCGAGGCCGAGAGGATCCCCTTGCCCAGACCGGAGACGACCCCTCCGGTGACGAAGATGTGCCGGCGCTCCTCCTCGCGGTTAGGCGCCCCGACCGGCCGTGTCTTCACGCCTGCCTCCCCTCTCTCAACCGTCCCCGTCGCCGCCCGCGCCGTCCGCCGAGGCGAGGATCCGCCGCACCGCCTCCAGATCGGCAGGGGTGTCGACCGCCGGCGGAGCCGCGGCGACGCGCACCAGGCGCATCGGCAGCCCCGCCTCGATCGCCCGCATCTGCTCGAGCGACTCGGCCTCCTCGAGCGGCGCGGGCGCCAGCGTCACGAAGCGCGCCAGCAGCGCGCGCGGAAAGCCGTAGATACCGATGTGGCGGCGGACCCGTCGGCTCACCCGCACGAAGGCCTCGGCCCCGCCCCCCTCGCGCGTCCCCGGGACCGGGGCGCGCGAGAAGTAGAGGATGCGCCCGTCGGCCGCGTCCACGACCTTGACCACCGCAGGATCGAGCCAGGCGGCCGGGCTCTCCAGCGGCGCGCCGCAGGTGGCGATCGACCCCGGGTCGCAGGACAGGGCCCGGGCCAGCGCGCGCAGCGTCCCAAGCTCGACGAGCGGTTCGTCGCCCTGCAGATTGATGACCCATTCCGGCGTCGGGGACAAGCGCGTTGCCGCCTCGGCCACCCTCTCCGTGCCGCAGCGGTGCTCCCCCGTCGGCACGACGCGGGCCCCGAACGAGGCGGCGGCGGAGGCGATCTCGTCGCTGTCGGTGGCGATCCAGACCGCATCGGGGCCGCAGGCGAGACAGGCACGCCGCCAGGTCCACTCCAGGATCGGGCGGCCCGCGGCGAGGGCGAGAAGCTTGCGCGGCAGGCGGGTCGAGGCGAGACGGGCCGGGATGATGACCGCCAGCCCCTCCTGGGCTTGACCCATGCGCCGTATCCTCCCGGCGGAGCGGCCCGACTCGGCGACCTTCCCCGGCCGCCGGCCGCGGGCGGGCCGGAGGGGGCGCTACCCGGCCGCGGGCAGCGGGGTCACATGGACGCGCTTGCGGTTGCGGCCGGAGCGCTCGAAGAGCACCGTGCCGTGGACCAGCGCGAAGAGGGTGTCGTCCTTGGCCCGGCCGACATTGCGCCCGGGGAGGATCCGGGTCCCGCGCTGGCGGATCAGGATGCTGCCGGCGTGGACCTTCTCCCCGCCGTAGCGCTTGACGCCGAGCCGCTGGCCGTTCGAGTCGCGCCCGTTGCGGGAGCTGCCGACGCCCTTCTTGTGAGCCATGAGACGCCTCCTCGATGATCAGCCGCGCGGCTCGACGATGTCCTCGATGCGCAGCTCGGTGAAGTGCGTGCGGAAGCCCCAGCGGCGACGATAGTCCTTGCGGCGCTTGTACTTCCCCGCCAGCGTCTTGGGGCCGCGGCCGTGGCCGACGACCTCGGCGGTGACCTTGGCCTCCGGAACCGTCGGCCGCCCGACCCAGACCTTCCCGCCGCCGGAGATCAGGTGCACGTCGGCGATGTCGAGCTTGTCGCCCTGGGCCCGATCGAGCGCCGGGACGCGGAGGGTCTCCCCGGCGGCGACCCGGTACTGGAATCCCTGCAGAGAGACGATCGCGAACACGGCTTCCTCCCCGGATACGAGTCCTGCTTGTGCAAACCGGGAACTGTAGCAATCCGCCGCCGGCCCGTCAAGGGCGGATGCCCCGCCGCTCATCCCTGGAACTCGGCGGTCACATCCTTCTTCAGGCGCCGGAAGTAGATGCGCACCTCGTCCCGGCGCAGCCGGGGGTCCTCGCGCAGGTCGAGGCGGAAGCCGTACTTGCGCTCCAGGGCCTCCAGGCGGTGGCCGCGCCGGTCGAGGACGAAGACCGCCAGGTCGGGGTGGATCTGGATCTGGATGTCCTTCTCCTTCGAGTGCGCGCCCACCCGCCGCAGGCTGCGCTCGAGCTTCATCGCCGCCGAGGGCAGCGAGAGGATCCTCCCGACCCCGTGGCAGGCGGGGCACTCCTCGCTGAAGTAGCTGTGCAACGACTGGCGGACGCGCTGGCGGGTCATCTCGACCAGGCCCAGCTCGCTCGGCGGGTAGACCTTGGTGCGGGCGCGATCGCCGCGCAGCGCCGCGCGGAAGGCGTCGACCAGGGCGCGGCGATTCCCCTCGATCTCCATGTCGATGAAGTCGATGACGATGATCCCGCCCAGATCCCGCAGGCGCAGCTGGCGGGCGACCTCTTTGGCCGCCTCGAGGTTGGTCTTGAGGATCGTCTCCTCCTGGGAGCGCTTGCCCGTGAAGCGCCCCGTATTGACGTCGATCGTGACCATCGCCTCGGTCGACTCGATGACGATGTAGCCCCCCTTGCGCAGCCAGACCTTGTGCTCGAAGCTCTTCTCGATCTCCCCCTCGATGCCGTACTCGTCGAAGATCGGCCCCTCGCCCGTGTAGAGCTTGACGCGCGTCTTCAGCTCGGGGGCCACGACCTGCAGGTAGCGAAGGATTTCCTTGTAGACGTCCTTGCTGTCGACCGTCACGCGGCCGACCTGCTCGGTGAAGATGTCGCGGATCAGGCCCGTGGCCATGCCGATGTCGCGGTGGATCACCGCGGGCGCCGGCTGCTCCAGCGCCTCCTTCTCCAGCTCTTCCCAGAGGCCCGCCAGGAAGCGGACGTCCTGGGCGAGGTCCTTCTTGGACAGGCCCTCCGCGGCCGTGCGGCAGATCAGCCCCGCGTTGCGCGGCTTGAGCTCCTTGAGGATCTTCTTCAGCCGCAGGCGCTCCTCGGAGTTCGCGATCTTGCGGGAGACGCCGATGCGGCTGAGCCCCGGCATGAGCACGAGGAATCGCCCCGGCAGGCTCAAGCGGCCGGAGACCTTGGCCCCCTTCGTGCCGATCGGCTCCTTGACGAGCTGGACGAGGATCTCCTGCCCCTTCTCCAGCAGATCCTGGATCGGCAGATCGGGACGCCGGCGCGCCGGCTCGACCTCGTCCTCGTCCAGGTCGAAGCCCTCCAGCCCGAGCGACGAGGCCAGCATGTCGGAGGCGTGGATGAAGGCGGCCTTCTCCAGGCCGATCTCGATGAAGGCCGCGTCCATGCCGGGCAGGACCTTGTCGACCCTGCCCTTGTAGATGTCCCCCACCCGGCGCCGCTCCTCCTGGCGCTCGACGAGGAACTCGACCAGCGTGGCGTCCTCCAGGACGGCCACCCGCATCTCGCTCGGGTCGGCGTTGATGACGATCTCACGAAACATCGTAACCCCTTGCTCCCGAGGGGGGATCGGTCCGCATACGGCGCCGCGGGCAAGCTAGCACACCCGGGGAGCGCCGACAACGCCGCGCTGCCGCTTCCCGGAGAGCCGCCCGCGCCCCCGTCCCCCGACCCCGCCGGGATCGCGCGCGGGGGGGCGCCGCGACGGAGTGACTCCGACGACGAGCAGGTCCGCGCTCTCCGCCCCCGCCCCGAGGAGCGCCCGGCGGCAGGCCTCGAACGACGCCCCGCTCGTCGTCACGTCGTCGACGACCAGCAGCCGCCCCGCCGCCGCCCCCGAGGCGATCGCCCCGAGCAGGAGGAGGCGCCGTTCGCGCCGGCCTCGACCCGACAGCGTCGGCGTCGGCCTCGTGCGCCGCAGCAGCGGCCGCACCTCGAGGCCGCGCGCGCGCCCGACGGCGCGCGCCAGCCGCCCGATAGCGTCGAAGCCCCGCTCGCGCCGCCGCAGCGCATGGGCAGGCACCGGCACGACCGCGTCCCAGGCCGCGCCGGGCGGCAGGGCGAGCAGCGCCTGGCGGGCCGCGAGTCTCAGCGCGGCGGCATCG
>VGIY01000278.1 GCA_016867695.1 Candidatus Eiseniibacteriota bacterium
ACCGCCGAGGGCCCGACCGCCACGCTGCTGGCCGGCGACGAGGAGGGCGAGGGGCGCCTGAGCGTGACGGCCCACCAGGGCAGCGCGGTGGCCCAGGCCGAAGCGCGATTCCTGGTGCTGCAGGTGAAGAAGGCCGCGCGCGGCCACAAGCTGCTGCTCGAGCCGGTCAACCGACCGGAAGAGCCTTGGCGGTCGCGATGGGCGCCAAGCCGTAGCGTCATCGAGTACAACATCGGTCACGCCAACTACATTCAGGCCAAGCTCCGCGGCAAGAAGAACCTGCTGCGCTACGTGGCTCTGCTCGTCGCCAAGGAGCTCGTGCTCCACAACTTCAGTGGAGTTCCGCAACCGCTCGTGCTCGAGCGCATGGTCGAGGTTGTCTCGGCGCTTCAGCAGAGGCTGTAGGCTTCGAGGCAGTTCGGCTTCCTGAGGCGCTTCCCCCCGGCCACGGCACATCCACCTGGCTCGGCTCGCCGAGATCTTACCGAAGGCAGCCCCGCGGCGCCTTGACTTTGCCCAGTCCCCCCAACCCCTCGCCCATGCACTGACCAGCACGATTCGCGCTACGGCCCAGTGGAGCCGTCCCGCCACCAGCCCGACTCGACGGGCCGGGATCGACACCCGACTTGCCCTCCCGGGGTGGTATGCATAGAATGCATATATGCGAGTGACCTGGGACCCTGCCAAGGCCCGGGTCAACCTGCGCAAGCATGGGATTCGCTCCTCCGATGCCGAGGGCGTTCTGTTCGACCCCCTCGGGGTCACGATCGAGGATCCCATGGCGATGGGAGAGCAGAGGTTCGTCTCACTCGGCAGGGACTCTCTGCGGCGCACGCTGGTCGTCGTCCATGCGCATCGAGGCGGCGGCATTCGCCTCATCTCTGCACGCCTCGCTACGAGGGGGGAACGGCGTCGACATGAAGAAGGAGTATGACTTCAGCAAGGGTCGCCGTGGGGCCGTGGTCCCTCAGACGGGGAAGACCCGGATCACGATCTACATCGACGACGACGTCCTCCAGGCATTCCGCGAGCGCGCGGACGCCTGCGGACGCGGCTACCAGACGCTGATCAACAGCGCCCTGAGGGATCACCTGGGCAGGGCGGGGCAGGCCCTCGACGCGCGGACGCTGCGACGCATCCTCCGCGAGGAGCTGGGACGGGCAGGGTAGCTGCCGGCCTCGTACGTGCTCGACCTCGGTGGCGAAGTACCACTCCCTGGAGCTCGTCTTCCTACCACGACACGCCGCCTTGACCTCGGTCGCTCCGACTCGGTCCCGACCACACATCCTCTCCCCCGCCCCCGATTTTCGCCCAGCCGCGTAGCGGGCACGCCAGGTGCTACTGCTGCACCGGCAGTCTGTCTTCCGTCACCCCAGGCTGCCCGGCGGCCCCCCAACAACCCATTGGCGGCGCGGCACCATCTTGCCCACCCCACCCGAGGATCGGATGCCTCAGCCCCAGGCCATCGTCTTCGCCGGCCCGAACGGCTCGGGCAAGACGACGCTGGCGCTCGACTACCTGGCCACACACCCCATGCCATACCTCAGCGCCGATCTGATGGCTGAGGCGCTGGGGCAAGACGCGAGCGACGGAGCCCGGCTCCGCGCCGGCCGCGTCTTCTTCCGGATGATCGACGATGAGATCGCAGCTCGACGCAGCTTCGTCACGGAGGTGACTCTGGCGGGATCGAGTTTCCGGCGGGTCATCGATCGGCTTCACGACTCCAAGTACCGGGTCTCCATCGTCTTCGTCTTCCTCGCCACGGCGGAAGCCTGCGTCGCCCGCGTGAAGACGAGGGCCCAGAAAGGAGGTCACTGGATCTCGGAGGTCGATGTCGTCCGACGCTTCTATCGAAGCAGCAGGAACTTCTGGATCATGTACCGGCCGCTGGCAGATCGTTGGCGTCTCGTCTACAATGGCGACGCGGGGTCTTGCGTCGTCGCTCGAGGCAGAGGGGCGGCGGTCGTCGTCATCCATAGGGCCCTGCTTGACCTCTACCTGGAGATCACTCAGAGGTGCAGAGATGACCGAGCGGATAACCGAAGACGAAGATGATCCCTACGGATGGGAAGAGATGCCCCTCATCTTCCAGCGGGCCGTCCGCAAGGCCCAGGAGGAGAACCGCCGCCTCGGGATCCCCAACGTCTATGAGGGAGATGACAAGCTCATCTTCGAGCTCCCCAATGGAGAGCTGACGACGATCGATCCCGAAACCGGCAAGGAGTGGCCGATACCTGTTCGTCGCCGGACCCGGCAGTGATGCGAGCGCGGCCTGTGCTCGCGCGGAGGAGCTCCCGCTTGCACCCTGCCCCACCGCGCTGACCGCCTTGCCCCCCCTACCTCACTCTCACCAGCCGGCCGCCCGCGACGCGCCCATCGCCCTCCAGCCTGTAGAAGAAGACCCCCGCCCCTGCCTCCGCGCCCGAGTCCGTCCTCCCATCCCAGGTCGCCTCGTACACTCCCGCGGCCACCGGCCCTTCGACCAGCGTCCTCATGCACCACCCGGCGACATCGTAGACAGCTAGCCTGACCGGCCCATCTCCCGCCAAGGCGTACCGCAGCGCCACTTCCCCGCGCGCCGGGCTCGGCGTCAGCAGCCACACCCGCGTCCGCCCGGTCGGCTGTCCCGGCCCCACATCCACCTCCGCCGCGATCCCGCCGTGCCGGTAGAGCAGCGCGTACCCGGTCCCCCAGTCCGCGCCGGTCAGGAAGAAGTCGAGGTCCCCATCCAGATCCGCATCCACCAGGTGCAGCGAACCCTCGCGCACGCCGGGGAACTCGAGCGGGAAGAGATCGAACCCCTCCTCGCCATTCTCGAACAGATAGGTCATGAGCCCCCCGCCGTCGTAGCCGCAGAAGGCGACATCCAGGTCCCCGTCGAGATCCACGTCTCCCAGCGCGCAGGAGCTGCGGTAGATGCCGGGCATGTTCGCGATCAAGGTCAGCGTCCCCTTGTCGTTGCGGTAGACGCGCGCGTAGCGCCCCTGCACCGACTCCTCGCCGGTGAAGGCGAGATCGACATCGCCGTCCTTGTCGATGTCGCCCCAGGCCGCATCCGAGAACGCCACGGCGGGCAGCCCGTGGCTCCCGTCCGCGGTCAGCCTGCCCTTCGGGTGGTTCCTGTAGACGATCGTCCGGCGCTGAGTCCCATCGCTGCCGGTCGTCAGCAGATCAAGGTCTCCGTCGTTGTCCAGATCCCCCCAATCGGCCGAGCCCGCGAAGAGCCCGGTCAGCACATTCACCGTGTCGGGCGCGAGCGTGCCGGGCGGATCGTTGCGGTAGAGGATCGTCACCGCCTGCGCGCCGTCGTGACCCATCAGCAGGAGATCGGCGTCGAGGTCCTCGTCGAAGTCGCCCCACGCGGCGTCGCTCTTGAAGAGCGCCGGGCCCGACCAGTCCTCGCCGTAGGTCACCTCGATCGGCGGCCCGATGTAGGCGCAGGTCGAGACCGGCGAGGCCGCCCGGCCCGCGACGATCCGCCCGGCGATCCAGTAGTGCGGCTGCGAGATCAGGCCCTCGCCCAATCCCCGCTGGTCGGAGCCATGGACCTTCAGCGGCTCGATCGGGTCGCCGCCCGACCACCAGACCTCATCTCCGTCCGGGAGCCCGTCGTCATCGGTGTCGGCGAGCGCCGGAGAGGTCCCCCACTCCAGCTCCTGGAAGTCCCCGCCGCCGTCGAAGTCGCCGTCGGTCTCCGCCGCGATCGCGAAGAGGCCGAGCGTCGTCGTCGCGAAGGTGATCGCGTGGTCCGCCCGGTTGATCCCGAGCCGCTCCGGGATGTGGACCCAGACGCCGCGCCCCGGTTCGTAGCGATAGGCCTCCAGCGCGCACTCGGCGACGCCCCCATACTCGAGCAGCTTCTCGGGCGGATACTGCACCCGGATCTCGACCGGCAGCAGGAGCTGCGGCCCGGTGCTCTTGGTGATCTCGAAGGCCACCATCGCCCCTGGCACGCCGGGCGGCATCCCGTCGGGCGGCGGAGGAGCGAGCGGCTCGCTGCAGGAGATCTCGACATCCTCGTCGGTCGCGTTCGCCGGGAAGAAGGCCGTGATCCAACAGCTCTGATCCCACGCCAGCTCGCCGCCGCCCTCGTTCATGTTGTAGG
>VGIY01000279.1 GCA_016867695.1 Candidatus Eiseniibacteriota bacterium
GCCGAAGATCGCCGAGGAGCCGACCAGCGCGGCCGCCGCCCCGCGCCACCTGGCGAGCGCGTGCAACAGGTAGCCGCGGCAGGCGACCTCCTCGGCGCCGCTCTGCAGCAGGACGATCGCCAGCGTCGCCGCGCCCCATCCGAGCAGCGCCGGCACCGCTCCCGCCTCCCGCCCCGCCCCGCCGGAAAAGCGCAGCACGCCGGCCGCGGCGAGCAGGGCGGCGAGCAGCGCCAGCATCCCCGCGCCGGCGAGCGCGCCGGCGGCGAAACGGCGCGCTCCCGCGCCCGGCGGCAGGAGCAGCGACCAGGGGCGGCGCTCGATGTGGCGCAGGAACAGGTGCGTGACGAATAGGAACGCCAGGGCGACCAGCGCGGCGCCGGCGAGAAGATAGGGCGCGGCGCGCTCGCCGTCGCCCGCCGCGAGCGCCCGCTGCAGCGCGTCGCCGCCTATGCCCGCCGGCAGGGTCGAAACGGCCAGGCCGGCGGCCAGCAGGGCGGCCAGGTAGGCGGCGACCCGCGCCGCGGAACCGGGACTCGCGCGCGCCGCCGGGCCGGGGCGAGGCCGCAGCCCCGGGCCGCGCGGCCCTGCCGCCGGGTCGCGCCGTCGTCCCGCTGCCGGCGGCTCAGGCAACGCCCATCTCGATGCCGCGCGCGCCGATCTCGATCGTCACCCATTCGAGGGGGTGCGTGGCGCCTTCGAGCTTGGGGATGCGCAGGCTGCGCCTCCCGCCCTCGACGCGGAACTGGATCACCGCCTGCGTCGCCTTCAGGCTCAGCGACCAGCCCTTGTGCCCCTCCGGATCGAGCTGCGCCGCGGTCACCGCCTCGAGGGCCACGACCTCGTTGCGGTAGGCCCACTCCGCCAGCCAGCGGCCGGCGGCCTGGGCGCGTTCCGGCGTCAGGAGGCCGAAGCAGGCCTGCGAGTACTCGCCGAAGAGCAGGCGCTTCGCCCCGCGCTCGCGCAACCAGGCGCCCGCGGCGCGCCACTCGCCCAAATCGGCCTCGTCCAGGTAGCGCACGCCCGGCTCGAGCGGCTCCTCGCCGGTGCGCGGGAAGCTCTGCAGCGCCAGGAGCTGCCCGCTTTCCTCGTAGGGGGCCAGCTCCCAGCCGAAGCCGGCGCTGTAGCGCCGCAGGTGGGCGAAGGGCCGGTCGGACGCCGTGCAGGCGACCGTCTCCCCCGCCTGCAGGCCCGTCCAGAGGCACTGCAGGGCGAAGACGGTCTTGCCCGCGCCCGGCGGCCCGTAGAGCAGCGTGCGCCCGCCGGCGGGCAGGCCGCCGCCGGTCGCGGCGTCGAAGCCGGTGATCCCCGTGGGCCGCAGCTCCATCCCCCCTCCTCCCGGCCCGCGCGCGGCGGCCGATCGGCTGCGCCGCCGGCCGGACGCCGTTCAGGGCAGGAACGACTTCGTCTGGCGCAGCTTGCGCGGCAGGTACTCGTCCAGCACGTAGTTGAGGCCCCACTTGGCCAAGGCCTGCTGCTCCGCGCGCACGCCCATCTTGATCAGCGTCTCCATGGCCTGCTTCCAGGCCCGGTGCTGGCGGAAGAAGGGGTCGTTCTTCAGCGCGTCCCTGGCCCGCTTGACGTCGACCTCCTTGAGCGGATGCGTCGGCAGCTTGTAGTCGACGATGTCCTGCGGGGTCACGCCGAGGAAGCGCGCCTGCGGCACGCAGAAGAACTGGTTGATGTGCGCCGCGTTGCCGCTGCCGACCTTGAGCGTGCGATAGATGTTGGAGATGCCGTAGGGATCGCAGTCGACGAAGGCGTAGACGGGGATGCGCGCGTCGTCCGAGAGGCGGCGGATGAAGCGCCTCGTGGAGCGGGTCGGCACGCCGCTCATGCTCACCAGGATGCAGTTGGCCTTCTTCCAGAACTTGTGGCTCTGCAGGCGCTGGAACATGCCCCCCGTCTCGATGGCCAGGATGAACGTCGCCCCGGTCTCGAAGGAGAGGTGTTCGACCGTGCTGGGGATCGAGTAGGCGCCCGAGCCGAAGCGCGTGCAGTCGATGCGCTCCACCTCTCCGCTCTCCAGGTCCGGGTCGTGGACGATCAACTCGCCGGCCACCGCCCCACCGTGCTCGTCGGGGATGAAACGCAGCTGCTCGCGGCTGACCGAGTGCATCGAGAAGAGCGCCTCGATGTCGTCCATCACCGTGTCCGACTCGACCTGATCGTGGAACATCGCCTCGCCCCAGTTCTTCGACTGGTAGTAGGCGTCCCGCTTGGTGGCGAAGTCGTTCGTCTCGACCAGCGCCTTGGAGAGGGACATCATCCGCAGCGTCTGGGCGAAGGTCTTGACCGTGTTGACCGTCAGCGCGCGCACCTTCTTCTGCCGGCCGATCTCCAGATACCCGCGCGCCTCCGAGTAGGTGACATTGGAGAGGGCGCGCACGGGCAGCTTGAGGTCGGGCTTCTGGCGCTTGAGGATGCGGGTGTGCACCTCCCCGGCCGTGGACTCGATCAGCTTCAGCGTGCGCCCGTCCATCTCGAGGTTGCGCTTGCGCGCCGCGTCGAGCCGGGTGCGGGCCATCGACTTCGCCATGGAGCCTCCCGGGCCGCCGGCTGCGCGCGGCCCCCTCCGGGTCGCGCGCTACAACCCGCGGCTGCGCTGCAGCACGTCGGTGAGCGTGGCGACGGTCTCCTCGCGCTGTCCGTCGGTCAGTCCGAGGATCTCCTGCAGCGCGATGCCGATCTGGGGAATGTACTTCTGGATGTAGGAGTGCTTCTTGTGCGCGTCGGCCAGGCGCCGGTGGCGGCCGATGTGCACGGCCAGCCGCCGGCCGCACTCCTGGAGCGCCAGGCGGGTCTCGCGCAGGATCTCCGGGTAGTGGGCCACCGCCTCCTTGCTCTCCGAGGTGAACGGCACCCAGGCCGAGGCGATGTGCAGCGCCAGGACCAGCGGACCCGCGGGCAGAGCCCCCCGGCTCTGCGAGATCCGGTAGTTGCGCCAAGGCGCCTCGATCACCGCCTTGGTCATCGCGCAGGCGCTCCGCTGATACTGGAGCGGCACGCGGTTGGCGTAGCGGTAGAGGACGGCAAGCTCGTCTCCCGGCAGCTCCCCGCCGTAGGCCAGGCCCGCCTCGACCTGGAAGGGATTGCCCCGGTAGACGGTCGGAGGGCGGGTCACGGCGGTGTAGAAGTCGGCCGCCACCCGCTCGCGCAGGGAGCGCAGGAGCAGCTCCTCGCCGATCGGCGACAGGCAGTCGGTCGGCGGCGCCATGATCTTCACCCGCCCGAGCGCCTGATGCAGGCCCTCGGCCTCCCGGACGGCAACCTTCTTCGGCGCCGCCTGCAGGGTGACGGCAAGGCCCGCCGCAGCCATCTCTTTGGCCAGATCGTCGAGCACCTTGGCGCCGACGCGGGAGAACTCCCCCTGGAGGAACTGCCGCAGCGTGCGGGCCGGCGTGTCCTGGAGCATCTTCAGGAAGACGCCCAGCTCCACCCCGTGCGGGTGGGGCTTGATCTCCTTGGGCTGCGCCGGGCAGCGATCGGCCGTACGCGCCAGCTCGATCCTCGGCTCGCCGGCGAGAGGCGGCTCGAGCGCCAGCGTGGCGTGGGGGTTCGCCACCGCCACCTGGCGAAGGTAGCCCTCGACCGAGTGGCGCCCCTTCTTGTAGAGGCCCTGGAGCGTGATCTCGACTCGCGTCCCGTGGGGGCGTTCCCAGTCGATCTCGCGGTCGACCAGGATGTCCGGCGCGTTCTTGCGCGTGTTGATCGCCAGCTCGAAGTAGTGGGCGGGGCTGTTCGGGCCGGTGCGCGAGACGATGACGATCGGCTTGCCGGTCGTCAGCAGGCCGTACATGCCGGCGGCCGAGATGCCGATCCCCTGCTGCCCCCGCGCCTGGCGCAGCGTGTGGAACTTGGAGCCGTAGAGCAGCTTGCCGAAGACCTTGGGCACCTGTTGGCGGACGATCCCCGGTCCGTTGTCCTCGACCGAGACGCGGAAGCGATCCTCCCCCTCCTGGACGATGCGCACGAGGATCTCCGGCAGGACGCCGGCGTCCTCGCAGGCGTCGAGGGCGTTGTCCACCGCCTCCTTGACGGTCGTCAGCAGGGCCTTGGACGGGTTGTCGAACCCGAGAAGGTGGCGGTT
>VGIY01000280.1 GCA_016867695.1 Candidatus Eiseniibacteriota bacterium
AGTCCCGTCTGGCGCTTGCCGGTTCGCTGGGCTATCGTCGGGCCGAGCGGCCGCCGGAGCCGCGGCGTCCCGGCGCGGGCGGAAGGCGCCGGGTGAGCAAGACCGCAATACAGCACACCGCTAGAAGGCCGTCCTCGCAAGACGCAGACCGACGGCGTCGCCGCGCATAGCGGGCCAGTCGTGGTGCCGGTACGCCGAACGGCAGACCTGCGCGTAGCTGTACCAGCAACCGCCCCGTCCCACCCGGTAGGAGCCGGAGCCGGGGCCGGTCGGATCGATCGCCGGGCCGCCCTGGTCCCCGTACCAGTCCCAGCACCATTCCCACACGTTGCCGTGCATGTCGTAGAGACCCCAGGCGTTGGGATCCTTCTGCGCCACATCGTGCGTCTGGCTGCCCGCGTTCCCGCAGTACCAGCCGACGAGGCCCAAGTAGGGTCCGCTCCCGCAGTAACACTGGCTGATCCCGCCGTTGCAGAAGGCACTCGAACTCCCCGCCCGGCAGGCGTACTCCCACTCGGCCTCGGTCAGCAGCCGGTAGCCGTCCGCCTCCTGGTTCCACGCCACCGCGGCAGAGATGATGTGGACCCCATTGTAGCTCGGGTCGCTGATCGTGTAGGCGGGCGTCAACCCATCCGCCACCGACCTCTGGTTGCAGTAGCTGACCGCGTCGTACCAGGTGACCGTCTCCACGGGGCGATCGGGCCCGCTGAAGTGCGAGGCGTTCCAGCCCATCGTCGCCAGCCACTGCGCCTGCGTCACCTCGGTCACCCCGACGTAGACACCGCGCGTGAGCGTCACCTGATGCTGGGTCTCGTCGGAGTCGCGGCACAGCTCGTCCGTCGGGCTGCCCATCGTGAAGGTGCCGGGCTGCAAGAGGACGAAGCCCTGCGCCGGGCCGCCAGCAACGGACATCTGGACCGTCACATCCTGGGCACTCCCGGTCCCCGGCGTCACCGTCACCGTCCCCGAGTAGCTGCCGGCGCTCAGCCCCGTGCGGTCCACGGTCACCGTGACCTCGTCGGCACCCGTCGTCGTGCTGCCGCTCGTCGGGCCCGCAGTCAACCACGGCTGGTCATCCGTGATCGTCCAGGTCAGCGTGCCGGTGCCGGCGTTGGTGATGGTGAAAGAGAGCGAAGTCTCGACAGCGCTGAAGTCAAGCTGAAGCCAGGACAGCGCCAACGCCGGGGCCGTCGTGTCGGGCTTCTGGCCGTTTCCATCATCGCCATCACAGCCCCCCAGGCCGATGACGACGCAGGCGCACACGAAGAGCGAGATAGCAAGCTCCTGGACACCCGAACGGCAGCTGACGCTCCAGACCCATCCGAACGGACCACCTCGACCAAGTGACCGCCGACGAGCAGACGCAGGGCGAACTCGCATGTGTACCCCCTTCCCAAGCGTCCAGGTGAATCGGCTACTACCTTGGATCGTACCGACCACTCCCCGGCCAGTCCAGGAGTTGGCTCCATGGATCTCCGCGGCGAGTCCCGTCTGGCGCTTGCCGGTTCGCTGGGCTATCGTCGGGCCGAGCGGCCGCCAGAGCCGCGGCGTCCCGGCGCGGGCGGAAGGCGCCGGGTGGATCGGTCGCTGAAGCGGACGCCGCCGTCCGGGGAGGGAACATGTTCCACCGTCTGGAGGACTTCTTCAAAGCCTACGAGTATCGCGCGGCGAGCACGGCCAAGATCCTGGGCCGGCTGACCGACGCCAATCTGGGCCAGCGCATCGCGCCGAACCATCGCGCGCTGAACGAGATCGCCTGGCACGTCGTCACCTCGATCCCGGAGATGATGTCGCGCACCGGGCTCTCCCTCTCGTCCGTCGCTCCAGGTTCTCCGCCGCCCATGCGCGCCGCCGCGATCCAGGAGGCCTACGGGAAGGCGACCGAGGAGCTCGCCGCCGCCGTGCGGCGCGACTGGACCGACGCGACGCTGGCCCAGGCGGACGACATGTACGGCGAGAAGTGGCCGCGCGGCCTGACGCTGGCCATCCTGATCCATCACGAGATCCATCACCTCGGCCAGATGACCGTGCTCCTGCGCCAGGCGGGCCAGACGGTGCCGGGCACCTTCGGCCCCTCCCAGGAGGAGTGGACGGCCTACGGGATGCAGCCGCCCGCGTATTGATCGGAAACGGACGAAGCCAGCAGGGAACCGGCCGCCGTGTCTTTCTACGCCGACTTCGCCGAGCACTACGAACGGATCTTCCCGCTGCGCGAGGAGACCTTCGCCTTCCTGGCCCAGGCCCTGCCCGCGGGAGGGAAGCGCGTGCTCGACGTCGGCTGCGGCACCGGGCACTACTGCGGGCGCTTCGCCGCGGCCGGTCTCGAGGCGCTCGGCGTCGACCTCGACCCGGCGATGATCGCGGCGGCGCGCGCCCGCTACCCCGCGGCGTCGTTCGATCGCCTGGACATGCGCGCGATCGGGACGCTCTCCGGCCGCTTCGATCTCGTCTTCTGCATCGGCAACACGCTGGCCCACCTGCCGCAGGACGAGCTGCCCGGCTTCCTCGGCGCGGTCCGCGGGCTGCTGGCGGCGCGAGGCCGCTGGCTCCTGCAGGTCGTCCACTGGGATCGGATCCTGGCTGAGGGCGCGGCCGAGCTGCCCGTGCTGCGCCACGGCGACGGTGTCGCCTTCCATCGCCGGTACCTCGACCTGTCCCCGCGGCGCGCGCGGTTCGTCACCCGCCTGGAGGAAGAGGGCGTCGAGCGCTTTCGCGGCGAGGTCGACCTGTATCCCCTGGGCGCGGCCCGCTACGAGGAGCTTCACGCCGCGGCGGGTCTCGCGGTCGTCGGCCGCCACGGGGACTTCCGCGGCTCGCCGTACGGACCCGGATCGCCCGCCTGCGTGCTCGTCTTCGAGAGAGAGACGCAGGCCCGGGCGCCGGGCGACGCCCGGGGCCCTCTCAGCCTCCGCGGCGCCTGACGAGCACGACCGCCTGGGCCGAGATCGCCTCGCCGCGGCCTTCGACGCCGAGGCCCTCAGCGGTCTTGGCCTTGACCGAGACGGACTCCACGGCGACGCCCGCGGCGGCGGCGATCGCCGCGCGCATGCGCTCCCGGTGAGGCCCGATGCGCGGATCCTCCAGGACGACGGTGGCGTCGATGTTGGCGATCGTCCAGCCCGCGCCCCGCGCCCGCTCGGCGGCGCCGGCGAGCAGCCGCGAGCTGGCCACGTCGCGCCATTCGGGATCCGTGTCGCTGAAGTGGGTGCCGATGTCGGCGTCGGCGATCGCGCCGAGCAGCGCGTCGACGATGGCGTGGAGCAGGACGTCGGCGTCGGAGTGGCCGAGCAAACCCCTGGCGAAGGGGATCTCGACGCCTCCCAGGACCAGACGCCGGCCGGGCACGAGGCGGTGGATGTCCCAGCCCTGACCGATGCGCAGATCGTCCGCCATCCTCTCCTCCCCCGGCGAGGGACGGGCCCGACCCGCGGAGGGCTCGCGCCGCGCGGCCCGGACCGCTGCTCCGCTCGTCCCCGCTCGCGCTCCGCCCCGCTCACACCCTGTCGGCCAGGGCGCGGGCGAGCAGCGCCAGTTCCTCCGGATAGGTCACCTTGATGTTGCCCGGGGAGCCGGGCACCGACTCCACGCACCACTGCTTCCACTCGTAGAGCATGGCGTCGTCGGTCGCATCCAGGCCCGCGGCCATCGCCTGGCGATGCGCCGCCAGCAGCGGCCCGAGCGTGAAGCCCTGCGGCGTCTGGGCCAGCCAGAGCCCCTCGCGCGGGACGGTGCGCTCGACGTGGCCGACGAGCCGGCTCCGCCCCGGCGCGGGGCCGCCGAGGCCGACCCGCGGGCTCTCGCCCAGGGGCCAGGCGACCTCCTTCAGCGTCTCGCCGACCGGAACGACGGGGATCACCGCGCGGGGCCGCCCGCCCGCCTCGCGCGACTCCCGCAGGCGGCCGGCGACCTCGTCGATCACCCGGGCGGACACGATCGGGCGCGCGGCGTCGTGGACGAGCACGAGCAGGTCGCGAGCCTCGGGATGCTCGGCCGGATCGGCGGGCGATGCGGCGGAAGCGCCCGCTCCGTCATGCGCGACGATCTCCCAGAGCGC
>VGIY01000281.1 GCA_016867695.1 Candidatus Eiseniibacteriota bacterium
ATCAGCGTCTCCGCCAGCCTGCCCTGAGCGTCGTAGAGGCGCAGCGAGACTGGCAGGGCCTCGGGCAGCTGGAACTGGATCAGCGTGTAGGGCTCGCAGGGATTGGGCGAGGCGCTGAGCGCCACGCCGCCGGGAAGCGGCCCGTCGTCGTCCACGCCGGCCGAGCGGAAGGTCGTCGCGGCGCTCACCCGGTAGTCGCAGCAACCGCTCGCGCCGGAGCCGTTGACGACGACGAGCAGCGCCCGGTCGGTCACGTCCCACGCCCCGGCGACGACGTGGCCCCTGCCCCCGTCCAGGCGGATGGGCATGACCGTGTAGCCGCCGTCGCTCCACTGGATCAGACGCGCCTCGGCGGTGGTGGCGCAGGTCTGCAGCGTGATCTCGAGCGAGTTGTCGGCCGACCCGCGCCCGGGGCGCAGCTCGACGTAGCTCGCCGCGAGCGGCTCGGGCTGCAGAATCATCGGGGGGCCGACGCGCACCGCGGGATACTGGGCCAGGACCAGGGCGGGAGCCACGGCCCCGGGGATCCCGCCCTCATAGCCGTAAGCGGGAGGCGCCCCCCCCGGCTCGAGGAAGGCGTTCCAGACGGCCCACTCGAGAAAGGCCCGGTCGAGCGACTCGCCCGCCCGGCGCAGCGACGCGTCGATCGCCTGCAGCATCGTGCGGCCGCCCTGCGCCCAGGCGGCCCAGATCTCCGGCAGGATCCCCGGATCGTCCCGCCAGCGAGTCAGGAACTCCGGCCAGAGCCAGGCGCCATACTCGAAGGAACCGTCCGTCAGATCGAGCCTGCGGTGCGGCCGCAGCAGGTGATAGGGCAGGTAGCCGTGCAACTCGTGGATGTCGGGGCAGAGGCGCCCCTCCATCATCGTGGCGCACTGCTCCATGAACCACTCCGCCTCGACGGCGTAGCCGAAGCCGAACTGGATCAGGTGCTGATACTCGTGGGCCAGCGTCACGCGCGCCGCGTCGGCGGGGTCGAGACCGGTCAGACCGGCGAAATCATTGTCCAGGACGATGAAGCCGGCCTTTCCCCGCACGCTCGGGATCTCCTCGTGGATCGTGTAGCCGAAGACGCCCCAGCCCAGGTCGCGGATGTAGATGTCGACGCGCCCGTCGCCCCCCGCCTCCCCGTCCCCCGGCGGCAACGGCCAGCCATAGAGGCCGTGCGACTGCTCGTGGATCGGCTCGCACACCGCCGCCAACTCCTCCAGGAAGCGCGTCGAGGGCCAGCCGGCGGGCTGGTCGGGACCTCCGGGAGCGTAGTGGATGCGGAAGTGCTCGGTGTCGAGGCGTCCGGACAGCCCCGTGGGGCGCTCGATGAACCCCCTCAAGGGCGCGAGACTCGGCGGATCGATGTGCGGCGCCTGCAGCTTGAGCTGATTGAGGACGAGCGTCGCGCTGGAGGATCCGGGCTGCAGCGTGGCGAACCCGTCGCCCGCGGGGCCGTCGCGCAGGCAGAGCTCGCGGGCGGCGCGCAGCGCCTCCTCCGCCTGCGGGGTGGCGGAGGCCGCGGCGGCGGCCAGCAGGCCGAGCGCGAGGGCGAGCCCCGCGAGGCGGCGCAGCCGTCCGATCGGCGGCCCGAGCATGCGGCGAACCCTCCCGTGCCCCGAGCCTGGGACGCTTGGACCCGGAATCTCCACTAAGAGCTTAGGGAACGGGAGGGTGCGTGTCAATCGCCGTGCGTGTCAACGGCCGTGGCGCGCATGTCGGTCGCGAGAGGCTCGCTGGCCAGATGGCGATCGCCGGATGGCCGCCGCCGGTTCCCCGGCGTGCGTCTCGAGGCCGGGACCTGGAGGCTTCTCCCCCGCCGGCCTCTCAGACGGCCGGCCCGGAGCAGGGACCGATGGCGCCGCCCGGTCCCGGCTCGGGCAGCGGCTCCCAGCCGCTCGAGGTCTCGAGATAGCGGCGCCAGGCGCACTGGGCCTTGCGCCGCAGGCCCTTCGCCTTGTAAACGACCCCGAGGTAGTAGAAGGCGGCCGGCGCGTCGGGGTTGAGGAACCCCGCCCGCTCGAGGTACTGCAGCGCCTCGTCCGCGCGGCCGAGCGCGAGGGCCGCCCGGCCCATGTGCACGAGCATGTCGGCCGACTGGAACCCCTGGCGCAGCAGCCGCTCGTACTCCTGCAACCCTTCCTCGTGGCGGTTCAGCCGGCAAAGCAGCGAGGCCATGCTGTGGCGCGCCGGCACGTAGGAGGGGTTGAGCCCGAGCGCGCTGCGGAAGAGCTCGAGCGCCTGCTCCTCGCGGCCGTTCTCCAGTCGCAGCAGCCCCAGGTTGTAGCGCACGTCGGCGTAGCCCGGCGCCAGCCGCAGCGCCTCTTCGAGCTGCTCTCGCCCCTCGTCATGGTAGCCCTGCGCGGCGCACTCGAAGCCGAGCGCGATGCGCGCGCGCGCGTAGCCCGGCTCGGCGGCGACCGCCTCCCTCAGCAGGGAGAGCACGCGATCTTCCTCGCCGAAGTGGGCCGCCGCCTCGGCCTGCCGGCAGGCCAGAGCGGCCCCGCTCGGGCGAACCAGATAGGCCCGGTCGAAGGAGGCCATCGCCTCCGCGCGCATGCCGCCGGCGGCATAGGTGCGCCCGATGTAGCCGTAGAGCTCTTCGGCGAAGGGCAGCCAGAGAAGCGAACGGAGCGCCTCGAGCGCACCGTCGCCGATCTCCTCGTCCTCCGGCCGGAGCAGTCCCGCCTCGGCGAGGATGCGCGCGCTCGTGGGGCTCTCCCGCGAGGCTTCCAGCAGGTGGCGGCGCGCGGCGGCCGCGTCCCCGCGGCGCGCGGCGAAGGCGGCGGCGTAGTGGCTCCGCACGAGGCCCGGCAGGGCCTGACCCTCCGGCTCCGGGCTCTTCCCCGACGCCTCGTCCCGGTAGGCGCGGTCGATCTCGCGCCAAAGAGCCTCGTCGGTCTGGGGCGCGTCTCCGGGAGGGTTCGGCTCGTCCCGCGGGTCGAGAGCCCCCTGCAGGAGTAGCGAGGCCCGCAGGCCGTAGTAGGCGGCGCGGTAGCCCGGGTGGATGCCGAGCGCCTCCTCGAACGAGGCCTGCGCCTCGGGCCACTCGCCGAGCGCCAGGTGAAGGAGTCCGAGCCTCTGGCGCAGGTCCGCGTAGCCGGGGTGATGCTCCAACTCGGCTCGCAGCGCCTGCCGGGCTTCGCGGTAGGCGTCGATCAGCAGGCCGCTCGGCCCGCCGGCTCGAGACGCGACCCCGTCGGCCTTCTCGCTCGTCAGCTCCCGGTTCCGATCCATCGCCCGCCCCCATCCTCGGCGCCGCCGACATCCAGGACCACCTCGGTGACGCCGGAGACGGAGAGCAGGTCGCGCCGCAGGCGCCCGAGGAAACGGCCTCTCACGGCCGGATCGTCGAGGTCGACTCCCGCCGCCTCGGCTCCGAGACGGCCTCGCAGCAGGACGACGCCCTCGGTCACGCCCACCTGCAGCTGCTCGGCCCTCAGCCAGCGGCGCTTCAGAAGTCGATGCACCTTTGCGCTGATCGCGAAGTCTCCCGCGGCCACGGCCTCCCCCCTTCGGGCATCGGCGCGCCGGGGTACTCCGGCGCGCCGCAGGCGCCTACTCGATCGATCGGCAGGCGGGCAAACGACCCTGAGCGCGGGGGGCAAGGTCCGTCCAGGCGGAGAGGGAGTCCCCGGGTCCGGGCGCCCGGGCGCCCGGGAGGGGTCAGAAGGCGTAGGAGGCGGACAGCCTGTGGCTCGAACCGAGCGCTTCGTGCGGCACGAAGGCGTAGTCCACGCCGAAGCCGCGGATGCGGAAGCCCGCCCCGGCCGTGGCCCCGCTCTCCTGCCAGCCGGCCCGGGCGGCGAAGAGCCTCCGGTACCAGACCTCGAGCCCGGCCATGGCGTCGCCCCAGAAGAGCGTCCTTTCGTCGGCTCCGCTGGCCCACGGGGGGAAGCGCAGCGCGAAGCTGCTGGCCGTCTCGCGACCGTCGAAGCTGAGGGCCAGGTCTCCCGAGAGCGTGACCGAGAACTGCGCGCTCGGCCACTCCGTGGTGTAGGCGGCGCCCAGGAAGAGCGTCGGCGCGACCGTCTCCCGCCGGCCCGTGTCCCAGTAGAGCT
>VGIY01000282.1 GCA_016867695.1 Candidatus Eiseniibacteriota bacterium
GCTCGCGGCGCTCGCCCGCGCGGGGGACGCGCGGCTGGCGCGCGCGGCGCGGGCGGCGGGCCGTCTGTTGGGCCTGCCGCGGCAGCTCGGCACGCACCCCGGGGGGATCGTGCTCGGCGACGGACCGCTGGGGCGCCTCGTGCCGCTCGAGCGCGCCCCGAGGGGGCTCCTGGTCACGCAGTTCGACATGCGCGGAATCGAGCGCATCGGCCTGGTCAAGATCGACCTACTGGGCAATCGCGCGCTCGCGCTGGTCCGCGAGGCGCGGCGGCGAATCGAGGAGAGCGCGGGTGCCGCGGGAGCGGCGGTTCGTGAGCTTGCGGGCGCGGCGGCGGCGGCGCGGGCCGGTAGTCCCGCGGGTGCGGCGGCGGCGGCGCGGGCCGGTAGTCCCGCGGGCGCGGCGGCGGAGGGGCGGGCCCGCGAGTCCCCTGCGCCCGGCGGCGGCTGCTCGCGCACGGCGGCGCTGCTGGCGAGCGGGCGGACGCTCGGCTGCTTCCAGCTCGAGTCGCCGGCGATGCGCGCGCTGCTGCGCCAACTGCGCCCGCACGACCTCGAGGGCGTGATCGCCGCGATCGCGCTGATCCGTCCGGGTCCCGCCTCCAGCGGCATGAAGCTCGCCTACATCCGGCGCGCGCACGGCGAGGAGCCGATCGCGGCGCTCCACCCGCGGGTGGAGGAGGTCCTCGCCTCCACGCTGGGCGTGCCGCTCTACGAGGAGGACATCATCCGCATGGCCGCGGCGGCGGCCGGGATGTCGCTGGCCGAGGCCGACATGCTGCGCCGCGCCGTGATCGAGGCGGCGCGGCGGGCGCGCGGAGCGCCTTCCGGCGGCGGGGCCGCGCGGGCCCTGGCGGCACTCGCGGCAGGGTTCCAGGAGGCGGCGCGGCGCAACGGGATCGACGCCGCGGCGGCCGAGCGGCTTTGGGGCGAGATCGTCCGCTTCTCCGCCTACGCCTTCTGCAAGGCGCACGCCGCCGGCTACGGCGCGATCGCCTACCGGACGGCCTGGCTGAAGGCGCGCCACCCGGGTCCCTTCTTCGCCGCGCTCCTCAACCACCAGCGCGGGATGTACCCGACGCGGGTCTACGTCGACGAGGCGCGCCGCCACGGACTCGCGCTGCGGCCGCCCTGCCTGCGTGCCGGAGAGGCGGGCTGGACCTGGGAGCCCGAGGGCGGCGGGGGACGAGGCGCGCTGCGCTGCGGCCTGGGAGCGGTGCGCGGACTGCGGGCGTCGACGATCGCCGCCTGGCGCGAGGCGCGGGCCGGGCGGCCGTTCGGCGATCTGGCCGACTTCGCCCGACGCGTGCCGGCGAGCGCGCCCGAGCTCGAGGCGCTCGTCCTCTGCGGCGCGGGCGACGAGGCCTTCGGCGTGCCGCGCGGCGAGTTGCTCTGGCAGCTCCAGCGCCTGACCGGGCGGCCGGGCGCCGGGCGCCGCGGGGCGCCGCGCTCGGCGAAGGAAGAGGGCACGGGGCCGCCGGGCCGGGCCGCGCGGCAGGCATCGCTGGCGCTGGAGGCACCGCCGGCCCGGGCCCGCCCCGGGCGCCATGCCTGGAGATCGGTCGCCCCCGCGCATCGGGCGCGCCTGGAGCGCCGCCTGCTCGGGTTCAGCCTCGCGCTCCACCCCGTCGCCCTGCTCGCGCCGGAGCGACGGGCGGGCCTGCCGTCCATCGCCGCGGCGCTCGCGCGGGCCGGGGCGGAGGCGCGCGGGCGCTGCTGGACGCTGGTGGGGATCGTCTCGGCGGCGCGGCGCATCCGCGATCGCGCCGGGCGGCCGCTGGTCTTCGCCACGCTGGAGGACGAGTCGGGGTTGCTGGAGTGCGTCTTCGCCGAGCCGCTGCCCGAGGGGGCGGAGGCGGTCGCAGTGGACGCCTTCCTGGAAGTGCGGGGGAGGATCGAAGCGCCGCGCGGGGCGCCCAGCCTGAGGGTCGAACGCGGGCGGCTGCTCGGCGCGCACTGACGGGCGCGGCCGCGCGGGCGAGCAGCGCTCGTTTCCGCTTGCCAGCCGGAGGCGCGCGGGGGTTTGATCCTCGTCCTTTCCCGGCCCTGCAGGGCAGGAGGCGACGATGGGCGGGTATCACCAGTTGATCATGGAAGGCTCGCGCGAGCTGCTTCGCGCCTTCCTGGCGGGGGTGAGCGCGGGCGCCGGCTGGGAGTGGAGGGTTCGCTTCCACAGCGAGTGCGGCATGCGCGACGAGGGATACGGGCACAAGCTGCTGGAGCGGCTGGGGCTGGAGCGCGACCTGACCTACGTGCTCGTTCCCGCCGAGCGCGTCGCGCAGATCGCCGGCGCCTGCGAGCGGGCGAGGCTCGAGGCGGGCCTGCGCATCGCCGTGCACGAGGCGCGCGCCGTGCTCGAGGCCATGCTCCCCTATACCTTCACCGTCTACGAGCGTGAGATCGCGGCGCGGCTGCGCGCGCTGCTGGATGCGCCCGCCGGCGGAGTGCGCATCGAGGATGCGCTGGCCGAGGAGGAGGGAGAGCCGCTCGCGCGCGGCGTCGAGTCCCCCGAGCCGGCGCCCGACTACATCTTCAAGGGGAGGGGACGGGCACGCGGCCCGATCGACGCGATCCTGGAGCTGCGGGAGAGCCTGCGGGCGATTGAGTCGGTCGAACTGGAGGCGATCGAGCTGGAGACCGAGCCGCAGGAGTAGTGGCCGGCGTGCGGGATCCCGGGACGGAGCCGATGACCGAGCCTGGCCTCTTCATCCCTCGCGGGCCGGCGGCGGCCGAACTCCGCTTCAAGAACTCCCGCTTCATCGGCCACGCGGTTCCCTGTCCCTGCCCGGCCGACGGCGACGCGCTGCTCGCCCGCCTGCGGCGCGAGCACGACAGGGCCGATCACCACGTCTTCGCCTGGCGCACGCGCGACGCCCGGACCGGCCGGATCACGCACCGCTTCGACGACGACGGCGAACCGGGCGGTACCGCGGGGCGCCCCGTCCTGCAGCTGCTCGAGGCGCAGCGCGTGGTCAACGGGGCGATCGTCGTCGTGCGCTACTTCGGCGGGATCAAGCTCGGCGCCGGAGGGCTCGTGCGCGCCTACGCCGCGACGGCGGGCGCCGCGCTGCAGGCCGCGGGCCTCGAGCCGCTGATCCTGACCCGGAGGATGGGGATCGAGGTCGACTACGCGCAGCTCTCCGCCGTGACGGCGCTGCTCGAGCGCGAGGGGCTGGCGATCCGGGAGCGCGGCTTCGCGGGAGTTCCGCGCCTGCTCGTCGATGTCCCCGTCGACCGGTGGGCGGGGCTGGCGGCCGAGCTGCGCGAGGCCACGGCGGGCCGCGCGCGCCTCCACGAGGCGGCCGAGGCGTAGGGGGGCGCGGGCGCCTCCGCGAGTGGGCCTGGGCCTGAGCGGCCGCGGGCGGGACGGCTACTCGGGCTCCGCGGGGTACCGCCGCCGGGCGTAGTCGTCGAGGATCGCCCGGTGGTCGAAGGCCATCTCCGCCGGCAGGTCGCCGAGCGCGAAGAACGCCGCCTCGCCCGCGTCGTCCCCCGCCCGCGGGCTCCCTTGGCCGCGGCCGACGAAGACGACCGAGACCATCGGATGCCGGGGGTCTCGCGAGGGCTCCGAGTAGGCGTGGAACTGCGCCAGCGCCGTCAGGCGCAGCCCCGTCTCCTCGAGCAGCTCGCGGGCGACGGCAGTCTCCAGCGACTCGCCGGCGTCGACGAATCCCCCCGGCAGCGCCCAGCCGGGCGGGGGGAAGCGGCGGCGGATGAGAAGCACCCGCCCCGCCTCGTCCGGGACGATGCAGTCGACCGCGACGAGCGGGAACGGGATCTCCACTGGACCGCCGCACCGGGTGCAGCGAATCCGCCTCATGGCGCGACCGGGTCGGTGCGCGACTCCCCGGCCGGCGACTGCGGCCCGGGGCCGGCGATCTCCTCCGGCGTCAGGATGTCGGTGAGCAGGAAGAGCGACTGCAGGGCGATGCCCTCGCGCGCCAGCCGGTCGGCGCCCCCGTTGAGGCGGTCGAGGACCGCCAGGGCCTGGACGACCTCGGCGCCCTCCTCCCGCAGGATCCGCGCCGCCCG
>VGIY01000283.1 GCA_016867695.1 Candidatus Eiseniibacteriota bacterium
CGGGCGCCCGCCCGCCGGCCAGGGCGCTCAAGGGGCCGCCCGTCTCCGGCGAGGCGAGCATGGCGAAGAGGCGCTCGATGGGCACGGCCGCGCTCGCCGTAGTCATGCCGTCGGAGAGGACATGGACGATCCCCAGGACCTTCCCGAGCGAATCGACGAGCACCGCCCCGGTGGGAGCGCCGCCGGCCACGCCCAGCAGCTCGCCCGCCCCGGAGGCGAGGAAGGTGGCGAAGTACTGGACCGGCTGCGCCGCCTGCGGGGCGGGCGGGGGGAGCATGGCGAACACGGTCTGCCCGAGCGCCAGCAGGCGGAAGGTACCCCGGGCGAGCCGCGTCGGTCCGGCGGGGGCCTGGAGGAGGATCAGGTCGGCGGCCGGATCGTGAACGACGTACTCGGTGATCTCGATCGGCGAGCCGTGCACCGGTCTGGCCGTGACGCGCGCGGCCCCCTGGACGAACTGCAGGCAGGTGACGATCCCGTCGACGCCCTGGACGGCGAAGCCGATCCCGCTCCGCGGCTCGGGGTCTCCGGGGAGGTGGGCCTCGAGGTCGTAGAGCGCCGGGCGCAGCGCACTCCAGTCGGGCAGCGGAGCGGCCGCCCCGGCGGGCAGGGCGCCGGCCGGCGCGAGGAGCAGCAGGGCCAGGGTTCCGGCGAGGGCCGTGATCGGGGTCAGCGGGCGAAGCGGCAGCATGACGGCTTCCTTTCTGCGGATCTTTTGTCGGCGGGGCAGGTCGCGTGCTAGGATCCCGCCCGCCCAGGCCGATCACCGGTGAGACGGGATTCGGTTCCCCGGATACCGGCCCCATTATCTTCGGCCGGCGAGCTTCTGGCAAGGAGCCGGGTCCGCTACAGGGAGGTGTCGCATGAGCGTCCGGGTCGGGTTGATGGGCTTCGGCCGGATCGGCCGCAACATCTTCCGTATCTCCCGCGGTCTGCCGGAGATCGAGATCGCGGTCATCTCCGATGTCGCCGATCCCCAGGCCCTCGAGTACCTGCTGCGCTTCGACACCGTGCACGGCCGCTTCGGCGAGCCCTTCAAGGTGGCCGACGGCTTCATGTACATCGGCGGCAAGCAGATCCGCATGCTGGCCGGCAGGGAGCCGGGCGACGTCCCCTGGGCCCAGCTCGGCGTGCAGATCGTCGTCGAGGCGACCGGCCAGTACCGGACGCGCGAGTGGCTGCAGAAGCACCTGGACGCGGGGGCCCAGAAGGTGATCCTGACGACGCCGCCGCGCGACCGGATCGAGATGGTCGTCGTCAGCGGCGTCAACGACGATCAGCTCAAGCCCGAGCACCGCATGCTGTCGATCGGTTCCTGCACCTCCAACGCCGTGGCGCCGATCGTCAAGGTCCTGCACGAGGGCTTCGGCATCCGCCAGGCCTTCATGACGACGATCCACGCCTACACCAACGATCAGCGGCTGGCCGACGTGCCCCACAGCGAGCTGCGCCGCTCCCGGGCCGCGGCCGAGAACATCATTCCCGCATCGACCTGGTCGCCGATGGCGGTCGAGCGGATCGTGCCGGCGATGAAGGGCCGCATCGCCGGCCTGGCGATGAATGTGCCGGTGCAGGACGGCAGCGTGGTGGATCTGGTGACGCTGATGGAGCGTGAGGTCACCCGGGACGAGGTCAACCATCTCGTCTGGAGCGCCGCCCAGGGGCGCCTGCGCAACATCACCGAGTTCACCGACCAGCCGATCGTCTCCAGCGACGTCGTCGGCAACTCCCACTCGGCGATCTTCGATTCCCTGGCGACGATGGTCATCGGCGGCAACCTGGCCAAGACGCTCATCTGGTACGACAACGGCTGGGGCTATGCGGCGCGGGCCGTGGAGCTGATCCAGAAGCTGGCCGCCTGGTGGTAGGGACTCGCGCCCGGGCCGCCGCCGGCGCGAGCGGCGCCGCGGCCGCGGGCGGGGAGGATGGACGATGCGTGTGGCGATCAACGGATTCGGGCGGATCGGCCGCAGCCTGCTGCGCATACTGAGCGAGCACCGCGACGTCGAGGTCGTGGCGCTGAACGACATCGCCGACAACAAGGGGCTGGTCTACCTCTTCAAGTACGACACGGTGATGGGCGTCTTCCGCGGCCAGGTCGGGCTCGACGGCGATATCTTCGCCGTCAATCACCACCGGATCCGCATGACCGCCGTGCGCGAGGTGGAGTCGCTGCCCTGGCGGGAGCTGGGCGTCGACTTCGTGGTCGAGGCGACCGGGCGCTTCCGCAAGCGCGAGGAGATCGCCCGCCACCTGGACGCGGGCGCGAAGCGGGTCATCCTCACCGTGCCGTCGAAGGACGAGATCGACGCCACCGTCGTCCTGGGGGTCAACGACCACGTCCTCAAGCCCGAGCACCGCATCGTCTCGAACGCCTCCTGCACGACCAACTGCCTGGCGCCGCTGGCCAAGGTGCTCGACGAGGAGTTCGGCATCGTCAAGGGGCTGATGACCACCGTGCACGCCTACACGAACGACCAGCGCCTGGCCGACGTGCCCCACAAGGACCTGCGCCGCTCCCGGGCCGCGGCCGAGAACATCATCCCGACGACGACCGGCGCCGCCAAGGCGGTGGGCAAGGTCCTGCCGCGACTGGCCGGCAAGCTCGACGGCATCGCCATGCGGGTGCCGGTGCCGGACGGCTCGACCGTCGACCTGGTGACGGAGATGGCCCGGCCCGTCACGGTCGAGGAGGTCAACGCCGCCGTGCGGCGCGCGGCCGAGGGGCCGATGAAGACCATCCTCGAGTACACCGAGGAGCCGATCGTCTCCAGCGACGTGATCGGCAACTCCCACTCCTCGATCTTCGACTCGCTGTCGACCGGGGTGCAGGGGGGCACGCTGCTGAAGACGATCTCCTGGTACGACAACGAGTGGGGCTACTCCTGCCGGGTGGTCGACCTGATGAAGCGTCTGGCCGCCCTCGGCGATTGAGCGGCGCCGGCGGCGGAGGCGCGACCCGGTGAAGGCGAAGGCAATCGAGATCGGAGCGGCGCCGGAGCCCGCGGCGCGCGAGACGCCGGTCTTCATCCTGGCCGGCGGTCGGGGCGAGCGACTGTCCGGGCTCACCGACAGGCCCAAGCCGCTCGTCGAGGTGGCCGGGCAGCCCTTCCTGGTCTACCTGCTGGCATCGCTCAAGGCCCGGGGATTCCGCCGCGTGACGTTGCTCACGGGCTACCGGGCCGAGGCCTTCGACGCGTGGCTGGCCGGGGCGAGCGACCGAGCCGCCGCGGAGGAGCCGCCGGGCGCCCCCGGCCCCGGGACGGTGCGGCCGCCCGTCCCCGGCCCTGGAGTGGCGCGCTCGCCCGACCCCGCCCCCGACGCGCGCGCGCGGCGCATCCTGCGCGGCATGGAGATCTCGCTTCTCGGCGAGGAGTCGCCGCTGGGCACCGCGGGAGCGCTGCGACGGGTCCTCCCTCTCGTCGGCGGCGAGGCGCTGGTCATGAACGGCGATTCGTTCTGCCGCACCGACTACGCCGCCCTGCTGCGCCTGCGGCGCGCGCGGGGCGGGGAGATCTGCATGGCCGCGACCCGGATCGCGGACGCCTCCGACTACGGGCGGCTGGCGCTGGACCGACGGGGCCGGGTCAGGGGCTTCCTCGAGAAGGGGCCGCCGGGTCCCGCCTGGGTGAACGCGGGCGTCTACGCCCTGTCGCGCGGCTTCCTCGAGCGCGCGCTGCCGGCGCCGGTCTCGAGCCTCGAGCGGGAGGTCCTGCCGCGCTGGGTCGAACGGGAGCCCGTCTGGGCGCGCCGCTGTCGCGGCTACTTCGGCGACATCGGCACGCCGGAGCGTCTCGCGGAGGCGGGAGAGCGCTTCCCCGCGGCCGAGATCCTGGCGGAAGCCGATCCCGATCCCGGAAGGCCTTGACCGCCGCCCGAGGGCGGCCGATCCCGATCCCGGATGGCCTTGACCGCCGCCGGAGGGCGGTCGATCCCGATCCCGGAAGGCCTTGACCGCCGCCGGAGAGCGGTCGGGGCTCCCGGGGGGCGTCGCTGGGCCGGGGGCGTCGCGGGACCGGGG
>VGIY01000284.1 GCA_016867695.1 Candidatus Eiseniibacteriota bacterium
CCTGGACGCGGTAGCCGAGCCCCTCCCAGGCGCCCTCGACCAGCCGCTCGTGCGCGGCGGTCAGCCCGCCGAAGAGCAGGGTCACGCCGGCGGCCTTCAGATCGACCGCCGTCCCGCCCTCCGGCTCCCGCGCCGGCCGCGCGCCGATCGTCATCGTCCGCCCCCCCCGCCGCGGTCCGTCAGACCAGGACCTCGGCCAGCTCGCGTCGCCGCGCCTCGCCCGCCGGCGCCTCGGCCGCCCGGGGGGGCTCCGCCCGCCCCAGGCGCCGCGCCTCGTAGCGGCGCAGGAAGTAGTCGATCGTCTCCACCCGCAGGCGGATGGCGCCAGCGGGGCGGTTCTCGTCGATATCGTGGAAGGTGAAGTAAGGCGTGCCGGTCTCTTCGAGGATGTCCTCCACCGCGCCATGGATCGGCGCGTCGTGGCCGCAGCGGAAGCTGCTCAGGTCGAGCGCCACCAGGTGCGGGTGCCGGGCGACCACCTTCGCCGCCCAGACCTTCTGGTTCGAGTCGGCGCAGAAGGAGTTCGCCCAGACATCCCCGATGTCCTCCGGCCCGCGGATCCGGCCGGCGGCGATCTCCCGCCCGAAGAGCGCCTCGAGGAAGGCCGCCTCCCGGGGCAGCGCGCGGGCGGTCAGGATCGAGTAGCCCCGGCGGCAGAGCTCGCGCAGGATGCCATGGTTGAGCCCCGGGTCCTCGTGATAGGGGCGCCCCAGGGCGACGATCCCCACGCGGCGCTCCCGCTCCAGGCGGCGGATCTCGGCGAACGCCTCGGCCCGCAGCCGGGCGATCGCCAGGGACTGCGCCCGCCACCCCTCGCGCATGGCCCGGCGGTTCTCGCCGCGGCCGACGCCGAGCAGCAGTCCGAAGAAGCGTCCCATCTCGCGCTCCAATAGCGCCGGCTCGGCGCAGTGGAACACCGGCGCCAGATAGCGCAGGCCGGCACGGGCGAAGAGGTCCCCCTCCCGCGTGAAGGCGGCCTTGACCACGTCGGGCGTCGCCTGGGCGCAGGGACAGGCGCACTCCGCCACGCGCCAGCGCCCCTCCGGGGGGAAGCTGGCCACGATCGGGAAGAGAATCCAGTCGACCGTGCCGCCGCGCACGAGGTCGTCGACGTGGGCGAGGGCGAGCTTGGCCGGATAGCAGGTGTCGATCGCCCCGCGCCGCGTTCCCCTGCGGAAGAGCGCCTCCGTCGTCGGCCGCGAGAAGCCCACCCGCTCCGGCGCGACGCCGAGGGCGTGGAGGTAGCCGAGGAAGAAGGGGGCGAGCTGATGGATGTGCAGCGCGCGCGGCAGGCCGATGCGCACGCTGCCCCGCAGCTCGCGCGCCGCGCGCCCGGGCCCCGGCCACGGCAGCCGAAGCCCGCTCCCCCGGGCCCCGCCGACGCGCACGCGCGCCTCGCGGCGAAAGACGATCTCCTGTCCCCGGGCGGCGAGATCGCGCGCCCCCTCTTCCTCCCCGCGAGCGCCCGGCGCGCCGCCCTCGAGCCTCGCCTCGCGCGGCGCGGCGTCGCGCCGTCGCCCCGTCTCGCACGGGGCGACGACGAAGAGCCTCGAGGCGCCGCGCGGCAGGCGCGCCTGAAGGAAGGTGCGCGCGCATCGATTGGCGCAGCCGCGGCAGCGCGTGCCCTCGTCCTGGCGCGCCTCCACGCTCAAGCCCCGCAGCGCCTCCATGCCGATGAAGCGGCTCGCGCCCGGCGGCAGGCCCGCCTCGATCAGCTCGAGCGCGGCGCCGATCGCGCCCGCCTCTCCGGTGTGGGGGTGCACGAGGACCTCGGCGTCCGGGACCCGCCGGCGGATGAAGTCGACCTGCGCCTTCACCGCCGCCAGGTTGCGCTGCGTGCCGCCCTGGAGGAGGAAGACGCTCCCCAGACGGCCCAGGTTGGGCTCGCCGACGACGTGGAGCCAGATGTTGCGCGGCAGCACGCGCGCCAGCCCGGCCAGGATCTCCCCCGGCCGCCAACCGAGGCGCTGGAAGTTGACGATGTCCGCCTCGAGGAAGACGGCGCAGCCGAAGTGGAACTCGGGGCAGCGCTCCGCAGCCAGCGCCTGTTCGGCGAACTCCTCGAGCGGGATCCCGAGCCTCTCGGCCGTGCTCTGCAGGAAGTAGCCGTTGCCGGCCGAGCACTGGCCATTCAGGCGGAAGTCGCGCACGCGCCCGTCGCGCAGGATCAGGACCTTGATGTCCTGACCGCCGACGTCGACGATCACGTCCAGGTCCCGGCGCAGGTGCAGCGCGCTGCGCGCGTGGGCGACGGTCTCGACGAGCACGAGATCGGCGCCGAGGAAGGCCCCCAGCAGATCCTTGGCGTAGCCGGTGACGCCCAGGCCGCGCACCAGGAGCCGGTGGCCGGCCGCGCGCACCTGGCGATCGAGATCGGCCAGCACGGCGCGCGCGTCGCGCAACGGGTCCCCCGCCGAGAGGCGGTAGGCCTTGGCCAGCAGCAGCCCGCGCTCGTCCAGCAGCACCGCCTTGGTCGAGGTCGAACCCGCGTCCAGCCCGACGACGGCCGGCAGCGGCGTCTCGGGCGTGCCGTTCAGGCCGGGCAGCGGCGCCTGGCGGGCCAGGGCCTCGATCTCCTCGCGCTCGCACGGGCCCCGCAGCAGCCCCGGCGCGCCGCGATCCTCCGCGGGCGCCGCCAGCCGCGCGCTCAGCCGCGCCAGCGCCTCTTCGGCGGCCGGCTCCTCGGGGCCGCCATCGGCCGCGGTCGCCTCTCCGTGCAGGATCGCCCCGAGGGCGGCGAAGTAGCAGGCCTCGGGGGGAACGAGCACCGCCTCCCCGATCCCTCCGCAGGCGACGCCGCGCTCCTCCCAGAGCGCCGCCAGCGCCTCGCGCCAGCGGGCCACGAGCCCCGGCAAGTGGGCGTGCGGCCCGCCGAGCAGGAGCACGGGAGGCAGCAGCGTCGCCCCCCTCGTCAGCACACTCAGGTTCTGCTGCACGATGGCGGCGAAGAGCGAGCGGATCAGATCCTCCGGCGGCACGCCCTGCTTCTGCAGCCCGTTGACGTCGGTCTCGGCGAAGACGCCGCAGCGCGCGGCGATCGGGTGCAGCCGCCCGCCAGAAGCCTCCGCCCCGCGCAGCGCCTCGTCGCCGAGGCCCAGCTTGCCCGCGATGCGGTCGATCACCGCGCCCGTGCCGCCGGCGCACTTCTCGTTCATGCTGAAGAGCTTGCGGCGCCTGCCGCTCTCCGGATCGCGCTGCCAGAGGATGATCTTGGCGTCCTGGCCGCCGAGGTCGACGACGCTGCCCGCCCCGGGGAAACGATCCTCGACGGCCAGCGCGACCGCGTTGACCTCCTGGATGCAGCGACCGCCGGCGATCTCCGCGAGCGCCCCGCCGCCGCTGCCGGTCCAGAAGAGCCGCGCCGCGGCCAGCAGGCCCGGCTCGCGCTCCTCGAGCCGGCCGAGGAGGCGCACCACCGCCTGCGCCTGGCGAGTGCCGTGGCGCTCGTAGAGGCGCGCGCGGATGGCCCCGCCCCCGGGCTCGCGGACGACGACCTTCACCGCCGTCGAGCCGACGTCGCAGCCGATGTGCCAGCGCGCGCTGGTCATGTCCCCGACGCCGGCACCCCGGCCGGCAGCGCGAATTCCCAGGCGCAGGCCAGATCCTCGCGCGGCGGATCGGGCGGGCAGTGGAGGCAGCGCGTCTCGATGCGCGAGTCGATTTCCTGGGCGAAGGTCGTGTACTCGACGACGCCGACGCTCCGACAGGGGAAGTCGGGCAGCCCCCTGCGCCGGCGCGCGTCCTGGACGCGGCAGCTCTCCATGCGCAGGATCAAGCGATCCGCCGCCGGACGCTCGCAGGACTGGCGGTTGAGCAGGGCGTAGAGGCGCCCCCCCAGCGCCCGCTCGAGCGCCTCGAGCCCGCCGCCCGGAGCGAGGCCGAGGCGGGCCATGATCCGGCGCGCCTCCAGCGGCGAGAAGTGTGACCAGGCGTCCCGGTCGCAGTCGATCGCCGTCTCCATGCCGAAGCGCCGCTCGACCGCCTGGAACCAGAGCCCGTCGTGCGCCAGCCAGAGCTTGGC
>VGIY01000285.1 GCA_016867695.1 Candidatus Eiseniibacteriota bacterium
TGACCCGGAGCGCTCCCCGGCTCGGCGCTCGCCGCGGGCAGGCGCTTGCCGAAGCGGGAGAGCAGGAAGGCCCCCCAGCCGAAGGCCACCGCCAGCCAGAGGACCGTCCAGGCGAAGAGCAGCACCAGCCCGGCGACGCCGAACCAGGCGCCGAGCAGCGATCGCAGGATCACCGCCAGCAGCCAGGGCGAGGAGAGCAGCAGGTGGCCCAGGAAGTAGTCCCGGCCGACATCGGCGGGCGCGGATTCCCCCGAGGCCGCTCCCCGGCGGCGGGCCGCCCCGCCGAGCAGCGCGCCGGTGACGAGGTAGCCGGGAACCGGGAAGAAGAGGATGAGAAAGACGACCAGCGGCACGAGCGGGATCCCGACGACGATGGCCACCAGCGCGATCATGATCACGACCAGCAGCGGCAGCCCCAGGATCCCGTAGACGATCCCCGCGCCCAGGCCGGCCAGCAGGGACTCGAGCGGCCGCGCCCGGAGAGTCAACGATGCCGCGCTCCAGCGCCGTCCGCTCAGCCTGGCCATGAGGAAGCCGAGGATGCCGACGAAGAGGACGTGGGCGAAGAGCACCCACCAGCCGGCGCGGATGAAGAGCTTCGGACGCCCGACGAAGGAGGGCACGAAGTTCATCTGGACGCGGTCGGCGATGTGCGCGCCATCCTCCTCGATGATCCGCCCGCCGACGGTCACGGCCTCGCCGTGGATGCGGCTGCCCGCTCCCGTCCGGATGCTGCCGCCGCCGATCGCCACGCAGTCGCCATGCACGATCGCCCCGTCGGCCAGCGTGACCCCGCCGCCGATGGAGACGACGTCGCCGTTGACCACCCCGTCCACGCGGACCGATCCGAAGATCGCCACGGCGTCACCGGACACGACGCGGTCGGCCTCGATGTGCAGATCCTGCCCGAAGACGACCTTGTCGCTCGAGGTGTGCCGGCCCGGGCGGAGCACGCGGCTCTCGTACACTTCCCCCGCGCGCCCGCTGTCGCTCTCGCCGGCCGCGAGGCTGTCGCTACCGATGCGGATGCTCAGCCCTCCCTCTCCCCGGCCGACGGTCAGGTCCACTCGCGTGGCCGGCTTGCCCTGCTCCGTCTCGTCGAGGACGACGATGCGCTGGGCCGTCGCCCCGGCGGCGAGCCAGAGCGCCGCCAGGACCGGCAGCCCGAGGCGCGAGATCCGCGCCGCCGGCGAGCCGCGCCGCGGGCGGGCGGGCGGGGCCGGGAGCCCCGGACACCGGTCGGGTCCACGATCCCCGCGGGCGGGCAAAGACGCGTCAGGCCGCATGACCGATCCCTCCTTGCTTGCGCTCGTGCAGGGCCCGCCAGCAGAGCCAGGCCCCGAGGGCGAGCAGCAGCGCGTAGATCGACGCGCCGAGCGGGCCCCAGATCTCGGGAGGCCCCGTCCGGCGCTGCCAGAGCTCCCACAGGCGGACGAAGGTGGGCTGCAGGGTGCGGGCCACATCCTCCAGCAGCGTCACCACCTGCCAGAGATCCTGCAGATACCGCCAGAAGAGGGCGAGGTCGTGGGTCAGGCTGCGCGTCGCGAATCCCGCCAGGCGATCGACCCACTGCCAGAGAGCCACGGAGAAGGAGACGACGAAGGCCGAGACGAGCGCCGCGGTCAGCGCCCGCCGCAGCCGCCGGTGCAGCGGCGACTCCCGCTCCACCCGCCAGCGCCGGAGCTGAGGCTCCAGGACCGCCATCCATTGATCGTGCAGCGCCGGCGGCAGCACCGGCTCCGGCAGCCGCTCCAGCGCGCGGGTCAATTGCCGGTAGGCCGCCAGATCGCGCCGGCACGCGGCGCAAGCGGCCAGGTGCGTCTCGATCTCCCGTCGCGCCCCCGGCGCCGACTCGCCCGCCAGATACTCCTGCAGGGCGACCTGTCTGTCCCGACAGCTCATGTCCGCCTCAGTCCTGCAGCGACTCCGGTCCTAGACCAGACTGCGCCAGCAGCTCCTTCAAGTGGCGATGCGCGCGATGCAGGCGCGCCTTGACCGTCCCGAGAGGGACGCCGAGCACCTCGGCGACCTCTTCGTAGGCGAGCTGCTGCTTGTAGCGCAGCTCGAGAATGGCCCGATAGATGGGGGGCAGGCGGGCGACGAGTTCGTCCAGTCGCCGCGCCAGGGCCGCGTCCCGGTGCAGTCGATCCGGCGGCGCCTCCGACCCGGCCAGCACGAGCGGCGGGCGGTCGTCATCCTCGCCATGATCGTCGATCGAGACCCACTTGACCCGGCGGCGCCGGCAGTGGTCGATGCACAGGTTGGTGGCGATGCGCAGGATCCAGGTCGAGAAGCGGCGCTCCTGGTCGAAGGTGGCGAGGGCGCGGAACACGCGCAGGAAGGTCTCCTGGACGACATCGCGCGCCTCCTCGTCGTTGCGCAGCATTCGCCAAGCCAGACGGTAGAGGGCGCCTTCGTAGCGCCGCACCAGCTCGGCGAACGCCCGCGCGTCCCCCTCCAGCGAGCGTTTCACCAGAGGCAGGTCGTCACCCGCAACTCTCACCGACGACCCTCCCCCGCCGCCGCGTCCGGACATACGACGCGGGCACCGGGGAGTTGCGGCCTCGTGCGCCCTCGTGCGCCGCCGGAGCATCGAAGCGCGAGCGCATCTCTTTGTCGGACAAAACATTATGTCCGATAGCCCGCGCAGCCTAGACGCCGCCCGCGCGCCGGTCAAGCGAATCGGCGCGGGCTCGCGGCCGGGGCCCGCTTGACTCCCCCGGCCCCCGCCCCTACGGTGCGGGGGCTTCGATCCCGTTGGCAGATCGCCGTCACCGGGCGGCCTTGCCGGGTGGTTGGGGAGGTGCATGGCATGACGACGATCCGGCAGATCCAGGCGCGCGAGGTCCTCGACTCGCGCGGCCAGCCCACGATCGAGGTGGAGGTGCTCCTCGCCTGCGGGGCCGCCGGTCGCGCGATCGTGCCCTCGGGGGCTTCCACCGGCGACCACGAGGCGCTCGAGTTGCGCGACGGCGATCCGCAGCGCTACTTCGGCAAGGGCGTGCTCCGGGCGATCGAGAATGTCCGCGAGCGCATCGCCCCCGAGCTGCTCGGCGAGGATGCCGCCGCGCAGATCCTCCTCGACCGCGTCATGGGCGAGCTCGACGCCACCGAGAACAAGTCCTCGCTCGGGGCGAACGCGATCCTGGGGGTCTCCATGGCCGCCGCCCACGCCGCCGCGGCGGCGTTCGAGCTGCCCCTCTACCGCTACATCGGCGGGCTGGCCGCGCGCACGCTGCCGGTGCCGATGATGAATGTCATCAACGGCGGCTCCCACGCCGACAACAACGTCGACATCCAGGAGTTCATGATCCTGCCCGTCGGCGCCAAGACCTTCGCCGACGCGCTGCGCATGGGCTCCGAGGTCTTCCACCAGCTACGCAAGGTCCTCCAGGGCCGCGGCCACGCCACCTCCGTCGGCGACGAGGGCGGCTTCGCCCCGAATCTCCGGTCCAACGAAGAGGCGCTGGAAGTCATCGTCGAGGCGATCGAGAAGGCGGGCTACGAGCCGGGTGCGCAGGTCGCGCTGGCCCTGGATGCCGCCGCCAGCGAGTTCTTCGTCGGCGACCGCTACGTCCTCAAGGCGCAGGACAAGACCGAGTTCACCTCCGAGGAGCTGATCGACTTCTACGAGCGGCTCTGCGGGCAGTACCCGATCTTCTCCGTCGAGGACGGCTTGGCCCAGGACGACTGGGACGGATGGAAACGGATGACGGAACGGCTGGGCGCGAGCTGCATGCTGGTCGGCGACGACATCTTCGTCACCAGCACCGAACGCTTGCGCCGCGGCATCGCCGAGGGGATCTGCAATTCGATCCTGATCAAGCTCAACCAGATCGGAACGGTGACCGAGACCCTCGAGGCCATCCGGCTGGCGACGGAGAACAGCTACACCAGCGTCATCTCCCACCGCTCGGGAGAGACCGAGGACACGACCATCGCCGACCTGGCCGTGGCGATGAACACCGGCTTCATCAAGACCGGTTCGCTGTCGCGCTCGGAGCGCATCGCCAAGTACA
>VGIY01000286.1 GCA_016867695.1 Candidatus Eiseniibacteriota bacterium
GGCGTCGCCCGCTTCCGCGCCAACTTCTACCTCCAGCGCGGCACGATCGCCGGCGCGCTGCGCAGCATCCCGCTGGGCGTGCCCCGCCTGGAGGAGTTGAACCTGCCCGTCGCGGTGGCGGATCTGGTCGGCAAGCCGCGCGGGCTGATCCTGGTGACCGGGACGGTCGGCAGCGGCAAGTCGACGACGCTGGCGGCGATGATCCACCACATCAACCGCACGACCGGGCGCAACATCATCACCGTCGAGGATCCGATCGAGTTCCTGCACTGGAACATCCAGTCGATCATCAGCCAGCGCGAGGTCGGACAGGACACGGTGAGCTACCTGGCGGCGCTGCGCTGCATCCTGCGTCAGGATCCCGACGTCATCCTGATCGGCGAGATCCGCGACCGCGAGACGATGTCCGTCGCCCTGATGGCCGCCGACACGGGGCACCTGGTGCTGAGCACGCTGCACACGACCGACGCGGCGCAGACGATCAACCGGATCATCTCCTTCTATCCGCCCCACCAGCACGAGGAGGTGCGCTACCTCCTTGCCGGGTCGCTGCAGGCGGTCGTCTCGATGCGCCTGATCCCCCGCGCCGACGCCCCCGGGCGGGTGCCCGCCGTGGAGTTGATGGTGAACACCGAGACGATCCGGGAGTGCCTGCGCGACCGCGACCAGACGCCGCGCATCCGGGACGTGATCGCCGAAGGCGTCAACCAGTACGGGATGCAGACCTTCGACCAGTCGCTGATGGACCTCTATCGTCGGGGCCTGATCGGTCTCGACGAGGCGCTCAAGCACGCGACGACGCCGACCGAGTTCGAACTGCGCCTGAAGGGCATCGAGGCGACCAGCGATCAGACCTGGGAGGCGATCGATCAGCGGCGCGGAGAGGGGCCCGCCGCCGGCGCGCCCGCGCCCGCGCCGGCGCGCGGCGACGCCGCCCCGCGGCCGCGGTCCGCGGGAAAAGAGGATCGACGGGAGGGGCAGACAGCGGCTACCCTCTTCCCGGAGTTGGGTCCGCGCACCCGCCGCGCGGCGGCGGACCGCGGACACCGGAGCGCCTGAGAGCGCTCCGGCGCCGACTCCGGGGAGCAGGGATGTTCCGCAAGATCCTGGTCGCGAACCGGGGTGAGATCGCGGTGCGGGTGATCCGCGCGGCCCACGAGCTGGGGATCGCCACGGTCGCCGCCTACAGCGACGCCGATCGCGAGTCCCTGGCGGTGAAGCTCGCCGACGAGGCCATCTGCATCGGCCCGGCGCCCTCCAAGTCGAGCTATCTGAACATCTCCAGCATCATCAGCGCCTGCCAGATCGCCGACGCCGACGCCCTCCACCCGGGCTACGGCTTCCTCTCCGAGAACCACCGCTTCGCCGAGGCCTGCGGGGAGACGGGCATCGTCTTCATCGGCCCGCCGGCCGAGGCGATCCGCTGCATGGGCGACAAGTCGGCGGCCAAGGCCGCCATGCGGGCCGCCGGGGTGCCCGTGACCCCGGGGAGCGAGGGCGTGGTCGGCTCGGTCGACGAGGCGCTGGCCGTCGCGGCGGACCTCGGCTATCCGGTGCTGCTCAAGGCCCGCGAGGGAGGGGGCGGCAAGGGCATGCGCGTCGTGGCCGAGCCCGAGGGGCTCGCCTCCGCGTTCGAGATGGCCTCGGCCGAGGCGCTCGCCTCCTTCGGCAATGCCGACCTCTACCTCGAGAAGTACATCCTCCGGCCGCGCCACATCGAGATCCAGCTCGCCGGCGACGCCGCCGGGCGCGTCGTCCACTTCGGCGAGCGCGATTGCTCGGTCCAGCGCCGGCACCAGAAGCTGGTCGAGGAAGCGCCGAGCCCGGCGATGACCGAGGCGCTGCGGCGCGAACTGGGCGAGGCCGCGGTGCGGGGCGCCGCGGGGATCGGCTATCGCAGCCTGGGGACGATGGAGTTCCTCCTCGACGCCGAGGGGCACGCCTACTTCATGGAGATGAACACGCGGCTGCAGGTCGAGCACGGCGTCACCGAGGAGGTGACCGGGATCGACCTGGTCAAGCTGCAGATCCTGCTCGCCCTCGGGCACGGCCTGCCGATGCGCCAGGAGGAGATCCGCCTGTCGGGCCACGCCATCGAGTGCCGGATCAACGCCGAGGATCCGCTGCGGGACTTCCGCCCCTCGCCCGGCGAGGTGACCTACTTCTATCCGCCCGGGGGGCCCGGCGTGCGCGTCGACACGCACGTTTATCCCGGCTACGTCATCCCGCCCTTCTACGACTCCTTGCTGGCGAAGATCATCGCCACCGAGCGCACGCGCGACGCGGCGCTGGCGCGCATGAGGCGGGCGCTCGACGAACTCGTCGTCGAGGGCGTGGCGACGACCGCCCCGTTCCACCGCCAGGTGCTCGAGGATCCCGTCTTCCGCGGCGGGGCCTACGACACGGGGCTCGCCGAGCAGGTCGTCGCCGCGCTGATCGAACGCGAGCGGGGCGCGGGACCGCAAGCGGCGCGGGCGGATCGGGCTCCGGCGGTCTAGCGGGGCGCCCCGCCCCCTAGCGGTTCACCCGCCAGAAGAGCAGGATCCCGATCAGGCCGAAGGCGATGTTGCCCAGCCAGGCGGCCAGGGGAGGGCTCAGGTTCCCCGTGTAACCGAGCGCCTGGCCGATGCGCAGGCAGCCGTAGTAGGCGAACCCGAGCATGAGGGAGATCCCGAACCCGAGCGCCACGCCGCCGCGCAGGATGCGCAGCGTCAGGCAACTGCCCAGCAGGACCATCACCAGGTTGGCCGCCGGAAAGGCGGCCCGCAGGTGGTAGTCGACCTCGTACTGGTTGACCCGGGCGCCCCCCTCGCGGATGCGGCCGATGTAGTCGCGCAGCTGGCGGCGGCTCATCTGGAACGGGTCGCTGACGATGTTGGCGAACTCGTCGGCCTGCTCCTCCATCCGGCTGTCGCCGTAGCGAGTGAAGGCGGCCCCCGACTCCCGCCCCCCGGAGAAGACGCGCAGGCGCCCGTGCTGGAACTCGAGCTGGCCCTCGGGAGCCCAGCGGGCGCCGGCGGCATCGATGCGCCGCACGAGGCGCTGGCGGCCGCCCTCCTCCTCCTCCTCGAAGCGCTGCACGCTGACTTCGATCAGGCTGGGCGTGGCCGCCTCGAACTGCCGGGCGACGAAGACCCGCCCGCCGCGGCCCATGTAGTGCACGTCGCTGCGCCCGAGCGCGCTCTCCGGGCGGCGCTTCTTGATCCGGCCGTCGAGCGCTTCCTGCTGGCGCCGGTACGCGTCGGGGACCAGGCCTTCCCCCACGGTGAAGGCGGCCGCCGAGACGAGCACCCCGGCGGCCAGCAGTGGCAGCGTGATGCGCAGGGGGGAGCGCCCGCAGCTCTGCATGGCGGCGATCTCGTTGCCCCGGCGCAGGTGTCCCAGCGACAGGATCGCCGCCAGGAGCATGGCGATCGGCAGCACCTGGACGACGATCAGCGGCAGGCTGTTGAGGTAGTACTCGACGATCGGAGCGGTCTGCGCCTGGTAGTCGACGAAGGTGTCGATCTTCTCGAAGAGGTCGACGATCAGGTAGATGCCGACGAACGTGCACAGACCGAGCAGCAGGTGGAGCAGGAACTCTCGCAGCACATGGCGGTCGAGGATCGGGATCATGCCGCGCTCCGCCGCGCCCGCCCCGGCGCCCCCCGCGGGCGCCAGACCTCGCAGACCCGCAGGGTGAGGGCGACTCCCAGCGCGCCCAGGATCGCGTTGGCCGCCCACATCGCCACCATGGGCGGCATCTGCCCGCGGTCGGCCAGCTGCTCGCCGCCGATCAGGCAGAGGTAGTAGAACATGAAGAAGCCGGCGCTGAGGAACCCGGCGGCCAGACCGCCGCGGCGCGCGCGCATCCCCAGCGGCGCCCCGACGAGCACGAAGACTATGCAGGCGAAGGGAATGGCGAACTTCTTGTGGATCTCCACCTCGTACTGGTGGATCTTCTTCACGGCCGCCTGCTCCTGGAGCCAGGCCACCTTGGCCTCTTCGGCCTGGCGGCGGCGCGCCGGA
>VGIY01000287.1 GCA_016867695.1 Candidatus Eiseniibacteriota bacterium
CCTCGCTCGCAGCCTCACTCACTCGGTGTCGACCCCGGCAGGCCCTGGATCGATCTGTGCCGCGCGGGGATGGACTTCTCGCGGAGTAGGGGATCGCCAGGCGATCCTCAAGACAGGCGGCGAACGCCCGCGCTCCGCCTCGTAGGCGCAGCGCGGGAGTAGCCCCAGCGGGCGCCGCTCGCGATGAAAGAGGCCGCGCCAGGCCCTGGGGGCGGGGGACGCGGCGGGCCCAAAGCCACCGACCCGAGTCGCGGTTTCGCGAGCCACAGTCTCTACGGCGCGCCGATCTTCTCCAGCGCATAGGGCCCGAGCTTATAGCCCCAGGTCCACTCCGGAAGGACAAACTCCTCCAGGATGCTCCTGTACTGATCTGCGGCAGCACCCATAGGCTTGATCTGCAGCGTATGGCGCCCGGCCTTCAAGAGGTACCCGGCCAAGGGCGTCTCCTCCCCGGTGTCCACGTTATCGATGAACACCTTCCCGGGCGGATTGGAGGCGACCGTGATCGACGCGAATGCCGGGACCGTACGACGGAACGCGACCTTCTGTCCCGAGGATGGGGTCACCGTTTCCCGCAGCAGCTTCACGCGGTAGCCAGAACCACTCCTCACGCCGTAGAGCTCGATAACGGTTGGCCTGCCGGACGGGATCTCTTTGCCTGTGATCGGCGCTCGCCCGCATCGCTCCCCGTTAATGTGTACGTCGACCTCGGCCCCCGCCGGCAAGACAGTGATGTCGAGAGAGGCGGGCGCACGGGGCGTCGACGGAGGCGGCATCGCGGGCTTCTGGCGAACACCACTGCCTCTATCAGACAGCGCGGGCCTCACACCCGTACTGAAAGCCAAGGTCGCTCCCGTCACCTTGGAGCCCTTCCGCTCGACGATGCTCTCCCCATTCTGCCCGCGCACCCCCGGCTCCACCCTTACCCGGCAGGCGGCGCCGAACGGCAGAACCGCGATGGGCCGGATCCTGATGGTCGAAGCGTCGGGCACGCTCACGCTCGCGGGAACTGGTTGCCCGCTCGGGCCGACAATCGCCACCGTAGCAGGGCTGACGGTCGCGCCGTCGAGCGGCGCGCTGAAATCCAGGTCGACCTCTCCGTGCATGCCGCTGGAGTCCGGCGCAATGCGCTCGGTGTAGAAGCTGCTCGCGTCGAAGTTGACCACATAGAGCGGTCGAACGGACCGCGTGGCGCAGACCCGAACGCCCCCGACGATGGCCGCGACAACTGCCAGCGCCGCCAGTAGCATGCCGCCCGCCTGCGCCAGGCGTCTGCGTCCAGGCGCAGTGCCACCTTTCGACCGCGGCACCGGCGCCATCCGGCGAGAACGAATGGAGGCGCCCGACTCGCGAGCGCCGAACGCGAACGCGGCGTCGCTCTGACCGACCGCATGCAGCGCCGCGATCACCTCCGTCGCGCTCTGGTATCGTTCCTCGGGCTCCTTGGCCAGACACCGAAGCACGACGCCTTCGAGCAACGGATCGATGCCCGGAACCTTTTCACACAGGCGGCGCGGCGCTTCCTCGATGTGCCGGCGTCCCAGCTCGTACCAGTCGCCCCCGTCGAAGGGCGGCGTCCCCGTAAGCATGTGGTAGAGAGTGACTCCCAAGGAGTAGAGGTCGGACCGACCATCCACCCTCCTGCCCCGCGCTTGCTCGGGCGACATGTACCGCGGCGTTCCGACGTAGACGCTGGTGCCCGTTGCCTCCTCATACTGCTGGGCGACCTGCGCGATCCCAAAGTCGGTCACGATTCCATTCCCGTGTAGGTCGATCCTCAGGTTGGCCGGCTTCAGGTCCCGGTGCGTGACCTTGCGCAGGTGGGCGAACTCGAGCGCCGCCGCAACATCCAACCCGATGTTCAGGACCTCTCTGGGGTCGAGCGGTTTTCCGAGACTGAGCAGTTCCGCCACACCCCGCTCGTGGAGATCCATGGCAAAGAAGACGATGTCCTCCACCTTGTCGACCGTGTGAATGGCGATGATGTTCGGGTGGCGGAGCTTGGCGACAATCTGGGCTTCCCGCCGGAAGCCCGCCTCGAACACAGAATCGTGCGCGTAGATCGGTTTGAGGACCTTCAAGGCCACGTCCACATCGAGATTCGTATCGTGCGCCCGAAAGACGAAGGCGAAGCCGCCTTCGCCCAGCAAGGAGTCGAGCCGGTAACTGCCCGCCTGGCGCCCCAGATACGATTGAGGCGTGGTTGTGCTCACTGGCCATCCTCTGACCGGGATCCGAGGTTCTCGAAGAAGCGGATCATCTCATTGTTGAAGATGACGATATCGTACAAGCGCTGGGCGTTGTCTACCTCGCGGCGCATGTCGTAGTCAGGTTGAAGGACGAAGATCTTCATGAACTCGGTCTTGGCGTCGTCTTTTCGTCCAAACACATAGCAGGCTGCTGCCAGGATCTGGTAGCTCAGCACGCGCTCCGGTACGTCGAGGGTCGATCCGGACATTGTCAGGACCTTCTCGAAGAACCGAATGGCGGCCTCGTACTCCAGGTTGCGCCAGAGGTCGAAGCCCCTGCCCAGTTTCATCCGCGTGACCATCACCTGCAGGTGCTGTTCGTACAGCGCATGCAGGCTTGTCTCACTCTCCGGGATGTGGTCCGTATAGGAGCGTAGAAACCCGAACGCCCCCGTCGTGTCGCGCCCGGCAAGCGCCGCATCGAAGACGCGGAAGGTGAGCTGAACCAGTCCGGAGTCGGCAAGGGCTCCCGCCGTCGGCGCGCAGTTGGCGCAAGCGATCAGCTGCGTTGCGGCGCCGGCCGGACGATCCAACGCCAGATACGCCTCCGCCATCTTGCGGTAGTAGCTTTGCTTGAACGCGGGAGGCACTGCGTCCTTGAGCTCTAGCCCGACGCGGACCGCTCGCTCGTACTCCGCACGGTTGATGGCGTCGAGGAACAGAATCATGTGGAAGCTCGCCGTGCCAGCGGAGTCAGCCGCGAACTGCTCTCCCATGCTCAGTTGGTCCAGGGCTTCATCCGCCATGCGCACGGCGGCAATCTGGTCGCCCCGCCGGAAAGCGGCCAACGCCGCCAACCCCGGCAGTTGCAGCGGGGCACCAGCCGGTCCGGTGGCGCCGGACACGGAAACGGTCGCCACGCGGACACTCTGCGGCGCTTCGCTGGAGACGTCGGGCACAGGAATCGCGTACTCACTCGACCGCGTGCGGCCGAGCGTGCTCGTTCGACCCGCCGCATCCACGCCCCGCACTTCGTATCCCCAGACGTAGTGGCTGGCAATCGCATCCCACGCCAGAGCCACACCGGCGCCCCCGTAGGCCACGCGGCAAGACATGGGCGGAGGCAGTGTGACCGCCCAGCGGTACACGAACGTCTGCTTCAACCCGCGGTCGGGGACGTAGATGTTGCCGCTGGGGTCTACCAGCACACCACAGGGGTCTTCGTACCCCCCCTCGGGACCGAAGGCGAAGAGCAGCTGCTTGCCGTCCCGGCCAATGAGCATGATCTGATGCGAGGTCAGATCCAGCGCCACGGCGTTCCCCGCCGGATCGAAACTAAGCCCGCCGATCCTCGACGGGTAGATCGAGGATCCCAGCACTTCGCCCTGCCGCGAGCCCTTGGTGAAGCGGCTGAGGCCCGCACCATCCTTCGCCCAGGCATAGAGGTTCTCTTGCGCGTCCGCCGCGATTCCGAACGCCTTGGGGAATGGGCAACTCAAGACGCTAGCTCGGTCCGGACTGAAGACGCGAATGCAGCCCTTGCCGAGATCAGCGAGAGCGACGCGCCCGCTGGGGGTCACCGCAATGCCCTGCGGGCTGCGCAGGCGGCGCTCGTCACGATAGCCATCCCCCACCGTCTCGATCACGGTGCCGGCGCCGTTGCGCAGGACCACGAAACGGTCCTTGTCCGGATCCGTGACGACCACGATCGTGTCCCGAACCGCGACCCCGCCGACCGAGGAGAGGGTACGCCCGTAGCTTAGCTCGCTTGCCGAGGGATCCGGCTCAAAGCCGGTAGCACTATCGCCGTACGCCG
>VGIY01000288.1 GCA_016867695.1 Candidatus Eiseniibacteriota bacterium
CGGCGGCATCGAGATCCACGCCCAGATCGTCGTCGTGCCCGGCCACAACGACGGCCCCATCCTCCAGCAGACTCTGAACGATCTCGAGCATCTCGCAGCCGCCATTCGCAGTGTGGCCATCGTGCCAGTCGGCCTGACCCGGCATCGCGAAGGCCTCCACCCCCTGAGGCTCCCGGACGAGGCCGAAGCCGCCGCCGTGATCGCCGAGGTGGCCCCCCGCCAGAAAGCCTGCCTGGCCCGCCACGGCAGGCGCCTTCACTTCCTCGCCGACGAGTTCTACCTTCTGGGCGGGCAGCCCCTTCCCGCCGCCGCGGAGTACGAGGGCTACCCCCAGATCGAGAACGGGGTGGGCATGGTGCGTCGCTTCGAGGAGGACCACGCCCCCGCGCGCCGCCTGATCCCCTGGCCGCGTGGGGCAGTCGAGCGCGCCGGCGCTTCGCGCGGGGGGCGACCGCGCGTGCTCGTCGCCACCGGCGAGCGCTTCGCGCCCCTGCTCGCGCAGTGGCTGGGGCCCAAGCTGTCCTCCACGGGAGAGGGCGAGCGCTTCCGCGTGGAGACGGTCGCCGTGCGCAACGAGTTCTTCGGCCCGACGGTGACCACCGCCGGGCTGCTGACCGGAGGAGACCTGCTCGCCGGACTGCGCGCCGCGGGCGAGGCGGACCTGGCGCTCATCCCGCCCGAGACGCTCGACGGCGAGGGGCGTCTGCTCGACGACCAGACGCCGGAGGGCCTGAGCGAGGCGCTCGGGATCCCGGTGAGCGCCGGTTTCCACGCGCCCCCGGCGGGGGGCCGGCGGCGCGCGGCGGGGGAGCGATGAGACTGCCGGTGGTCGCGATCGTCGGCCGCCCGAACGTGGGCAAGTCGACGCTCTTCAACCGCCTGATCGGGCGGCGGCTGGCCGTCGTCGACGACACGCCGGGCGTGACTCGCGACCGACACGCCGGCCTGGCGGAGTGGGCGGGGCGCAGCTTCTATGTCGTCGACACCGGCGGCTGGAACCCCGGAGCGGCCGAGGGCATGGAGGCGCTGATCGCCGAACAGGTGCGCCAGGCGCTCGCGGAGTGCGACGCCGTGCTCTTCCTCACCGACGCGCGCGAGGGCCTGCAGCCACTCGACGAGGAGATCTCCCGCGCGCTGCACCGGCTGGCCGGAAGCGCGCGCGTGCTCCTGCTGGTCAACAAGGCCGACGACGAGCGCTGGGAGACGCACGCCCACGAGTTCGAGGCGCTCGGCTGGACCGACGCCCTGCCTCTCTCGGCGGCGCAGGGCCGAGGCATCGGCGAGGCGCTCGACGCGCTGCTGGCCGCGCTGCCCCCGGGCGGCAGCCTGGTCGAGCCCGACGACGGCGTGCGCGTGGCCGTCCTCGGGCGGCCCAATGTCGGCAAGTCGAGTCTGACCAACGCGCTGCTGGGGCGCGAGCGGATGATCGTCGATCCGACGCCGGGCACGACGCGCGACGCCGTCGACGTCCCGGTGCGCTGGCACGGCAAGACCTTCTGGCTGATCGACACCGCCGGGTTGCGCCATCGCCTCGATCGCCTGCCCGCCTTTGAGTTCTACGCCAGCGTGCGCAGCATCCGCGCGCTGGAGCGCAGCCAGGTGGCGCTGTTCCTGCTCGACGCCACCGCGGGCGTGACCCGGCAGGACCAGCGGATCGCTTCGCTGATCGAGGAGAGCGGGCGCTCGGTGATGATCCTGGTCAACAAGTGGGACCTGGTGGCCAAGGACGATCGCACCGCGCTCGAGTTCGAGGAGCAGGTGCGCGAGGCGCTCAGCTTCCTCGACTACGCGCCGCTGCTCTTCGTCTCGGCGCTGACCGCCCAGCGCGTTTCCAAGATCCCGGAGCGCATCTTCGCCCTCTGGGAAGCGGCCTCGGGCAAGGCGGGCACCGGCGCGCTCAACGCCCTCCTGGCGCGGGCGGTGGAGCAGACGCCGCCGCGAGGCGGCCGGGGCAGGCCGCGGCCGAAGCTCCTCTACGCGACGCAGACCGGCACCGCGCCGCCCACCTTCACCCTCTTCGCGCGCCACCCCGAGTGCGTCTCGGCCGAGTACCTGCGCTTCCTCGGCCGGCAGATCCGCGAGCGCTTCGACTTCTCCGGCACTCCGATCCGCTTCCAGGTGCGGGAGGCGACGGGGCGGACCCCCAAGCGGGGCGGCGGGGGGCGGCGGTCGTGACCGCGGCGCTCGCCTGCCTGGGGCTCGGGTTCCTGGCCGGAGCCGTGCCGTTCGGGCTGTTCATCGGCCGACTGGCCCGGGGCGTCGACGTCCGCCGGCACGGCAGCGGGAACCTCGGGGCGACCAACGTGCTGCGGGTGGCCGGGCCCGGCTGGGGCCTGCTCGCGCTCGCGCTGGACATGGGCAAGGGCTGGTTCGCCGCGGCTTTGCTGCCGCTCATGCTCGGGGCTCTGCCGCGGCTGGCGATCCCGGCCGGCTCGGGCAGCCCGGCGCCTCTGCTCGGCGCGCTGGGGGCGGTGGCGGGCCACATCTTCACCCCCGCGGCGCGCTTCCGCGGCGGCAAGGGAGTCGCCACGGCGCTCGGCGCCTGGCTGGCGCTCGATCCGCTCGCCGCGCTCCTCGGCGTCGCCCTCTTCGCCCTCGCCTTCGCCCTCCTGCGTTTCGTCTCGGTCGGCTCGCAGGCGATGGTCACGACCTTCCCCGCGGCCACGCTCCTCGGGGGGAGGGTCGATCCGCTCGGCTGGGCGGCCGCGCTCGGCTGCCTCTTCGCGCTGCTCGTCGCCTGGCGCCACGGCGCCAACTGGCGCCGGCTCGTCCGCGGCGAGGAACCGCGCCTGGGGAGACGGCGATGAGCGCCGGGGCCGGCGAGCGGCCCGGGGCTTCGCCCGGCGCGGCGCCCGCGGGCGGGCGCCCGGGGGACTCCGGCACCGCCGCGCGCTCTCGCGTCGCCGTCCTGGGCGCGGGCAGCTGGGGCACGACGCTGGCGCTCCACCTCTCGCGCCGCGGCGCGAGCGTGGCGCTCTGGGAGTTCGACGCCGCCCGGGCCCGCAGGCTCTCCCTCACGCGGGAGAGTCTGCCGTTCCTTCCCGGGCACCGGCTGCCCGACTCGATCACGGCGACGAGCGACCTGGCGGAGGCGCTCGGCGGTGCCGAAGTGGCGGTCATCGCCGTGCCCTCGTCGGCCCTGGCGAGCCTCGCCGCGCGGGTCGTCGCCGCGCCGCAGGCGCCGCCGCTCTGGGTCTCGGCGACGAAGGGCATCGACGAGGAGACGGGGCTCACGCCCCGGCCGCTCTTCAGCCGGCTGGCGGGCATCCCCGAGGAGCGCATCGTCGTGCTGGCCGGACCCAGCTTCGCCCTCGAGGTCGCCGCGGGAAAGCCGACCGCGATCCTCGCCGCCGGCAGCGACGAGCCGGCCTGCGTCGAGGCGCAGCGGCTCTTCTCCGGCGACACGCTGCGCGTCTACACCAGTCCCGACCCGCTGGGGGTCGAGATCGGCGTCTCGCTGAAGAACGTCATCGCCATCGCCGCGGGCGTCGCCGCCGGGCTCGATCTCGGGAGCAACGGACTGGGAGCCCTGATCACCCGCGGCCTGGCCGAGATCACCCGCCTGGGGGTGCGCCTGGGCGCCCGCCCCGAGACCTTCCTCGGGCTCGCCGGGATCGGCGACCTGGTGATCACCTCGACCAGCACGCTCAGCCGCAACTACCGGGTCGGATTCGCGCTTGCGCGCGGCGAGCAGTTGGAGCAGATTCTCAACGAAATCGGCATGGTGGCTGAAGGCGTACGGACTTGCCGCTCCGCGATCCGGCTGGCGGAGCGCCTCGGGGTGGATCTGCCGATCGCGCGCCAGGTCCATGCCGTGCTCTACGAGGGCCTGGATCCGCGCCGGGCCGTGCTCGAGCTCATGAGCCGGCCGCTGCGCGCGGAGTTCTGAGGGGTGGCGCCATGAACGAAGCCCCGGAGAAGCCGTATCGTTCGATCCGCGAGGTCAGCGAGCTGCTCGACATCAAGCCCCATGTGCTGCGC
>VGIY01000289.1 GCA_016867695.1 Candidatus Eiseniibacteriota bacterium
GCAGGCCGGCGCCGGACCCGCGGGCGGCCCGGGGCCCGCCGCCCCGGGCGCGGAGCGCTTCCTGATCAGCGCCCGGCTCGAGCGCGAGGTGCGCGAGATCGACGATCCCGACGAGCGCAGGGCCTTCCTGGCCGCGGCGGGCATCGACGCGCCGGGCCTCGCGCGCCTGAACGCCGCCGCCTACGACCGGCTCGGGCTGATGTCCTTCTACACCGTGGGCCCCGACGAAGTGCGGGCCTGGACGATCCGCAGGGGCGCGCTCGCCCCGGAGGCGGCGGGCAGGATCCACAGCGACCTCGCCCGGGGTTTCATTCGCGTCGAGGTGATCAAGTACGACGACCTCCTGGCCGCGGGATCGGAGAAGGGGGTCAAGGATCAGGGAAGGGCGCACCTGCGCGGCAAGGACTACGCCATGGAGGATGGCGACATCTGCCACTTCCTGTTCAGCGTGTGAGCGGCGCGCCGGCGAGGTCTTGGAGGGCGATTCAGTAGGCCTGCCGCGGGGGAGCCGGCGGGGAGCCGGCGGCCCAGGCCGCACCGCCAAGGAGAGCCCGGAACCCATGACGCTGGAGATCGGCTTCCTCTTCGGCCTGCTGGCGGCGATGATCGCCCTCTTCCTCACCGAGAAGTGGCCCCTGGATCTCACCGCCCTCGCCCTCCTCCTGACGCTGATCCTGGCCGGCTACGTCACGCCCGAGGAGGCCTTCGCCGGCTTCTCCTCCCCCGCCGTGATCACGATGCTCTCGGTCCTCTTCCTGAGCGCCGCGCTGCAGTACACGGGAGTCGCCGGCGCCATGGGGGATCGCATCCGCCGCGTGGCGGGCGACCGCGAGGCGCCGCTGATCGCCGCCGTCATGCTCTCTGCCGGACTGCTCAGCGCCTTCATGAACAACATCGCCGCGGTCGCCGTGCTCATGCCCGCGGTGATGAGCCTCGTGCGCCGCACCGGGGTCCCCGCCTCGCGGCTGATGATCCCGCTGGCCTACGGGGCGATCCTCGGGGGCACGACGACGCTCGTCGGCACGCCCCCCAATCTGCTCACCGCCCAGATCCTGGTCGAGAGGGGCCTCGAGCCGTTCGGCCTGTTCCGATTCGCCCCCTTCGGACTGGCGCTGCTCGCCGCCGGCGTCCTCTTCATGGTCGCGATCGGCCGCCGGCTGCTGCCGGCCGCCACCGCGGGCAGGGATCCCCGCTCGCCGGACGCTCGCTGCGCCAGCTCGACTTCCGCCACACCCTGCGCCTGGTCGTGGCCGGCGTCTGGCGCGAGCAGTTCGACCTCTCCGTCATCGGCGTGGCTCGCGAAGGCGGGGCGGCGCTGGCTGTCTCGCCCGATGTCGCCATCCGGGCCGGCGATCGCCTCCTCGTCGCCGGGCGGCCGGCCCCGATCCAGCAGCTCCTGGCGGTAGGCCAGGTCGAGGTGGACGATCACGAGCCCCGGCGGCCGCTCGAATCGGACGACGTGGGCCTGATCGAAGCCGTGGTGGCGCCCCGCTCCGCGGCCCTCGGACGAACGCTGCGCGAGCTCGCCTTCCGCAACCGCTTCGGGCTGCGCGCGCTGGCGGTCTGGCGCGGCGGACGCCCCGTTCGCAGCGGCGTGTCCGACCTTCGGCTGCGCCTGGGAGACGGCCTGCTCCTCCACGGCCCTCGCGACAAGGCGCTGCTGCTGGACGCCGACCCTGACTTCGTCGTGCTCTCGGAGCGCGGCGCGCGCGGACCCCATCGCCCGGAGCGCGCCCCATTCGCGCTCGGCGCGCTCCTGCTGATGGTCCTGCTCGTCGTCTCTGGGCTCTTCCCCATCCAGGTCGCCGCCTTCGCCGCCGCGGTCCTGGTCGTCGCGTCGGGAGCCCTGACGATGCCGGAGGCGTACCGCGCGGTCGAATGGCGCGCCGTCTTCCTGGTGGCGGCGCTGCTGCCGGTCGGCGCGGCGATGGAGCGCAGCGGCGCGGCGGAGCTGCTGGCCGGGTTCGTCGCCGGCCCCGCCGGCGCCGTCGGTCCCCACGCGCTCCTCGCGGCGTTCATGGCGCTGGCGGCGCTGCTGAGCCTCGGTCTAGGCGGCGCGCCCACGGTCGTGCTGCTGGGACCGGTCGTGATCGGCGCCGCCGCCCGCCTGGGGCTGTCCCCCTATCCGCTGATGATGGGCGTCGGCCTGGCCTCGGCGGCGGCGTTCATGACGCCTTACAGCCACGGATCGAACCTGCTCGTTCTGGGAGCGGGAGGGTATCGGACGACCGACTACATCCGCGTCGGCGCGCCGCTGACACTGCTCGTCCTCGCCCTGCTGGCGCTGCTCATCCCGCTCTGGATGCCGCTTCGCGGCTGATCCTCGGGGCCGCGGAGCTCGAAGGTGCGCCCGCGGGCGCACCCAGCTCCGCCCCGCCGGCTCTGTGGAGGCGCGGCCCTCGAGGGTGCACCCGCGGGCGCCCGGAACCCTCGCTCAGAAGGGGAAGAACCTGGGGATCACCAGCGCCGCGGCGATCACCATCAGCAGGTTGAGCGGCCCCCCCACGCGCAGGAAGTCACTGAACCTGTAGCCCCCGGGCCCGAGGACGAAGGTGTTCGTCTGGTACCCGATCGGCGTCATGAAGCTGTTGGACGCCGCCAGCATCACGGCGATCACGAAGGGCATGGGCGAGACGCCCAGTTCGGCGCCCGTGGCCAGGGCGATAGGCGTCAGCACGACCGCGGCCGCGTTGTTGCTGATGACCTCGGTCAGGAGCGAGGTGAGCAGGTAGAACGCCGCCAGCGTGCCCACCGGACCGAGCGGCGTCGTCAGCTCCAGGAGCTGCGTGGCGATGAAGTCGGCCGTTCCCGTGTTGCGCATGGCGATGCCCAGCGGGAGGAGGGAGCCGATGAGCACCAGCACCATCCAGTCGACATCCTCGTAGGCCTCCTCGGGCTTGACGCATCCGGTGAGGAACATCGCGATCACGCCGAGCAGGGCGGAGACCATGATCGGCACCACGCCGAAGGCGGGCAACAGCACCACCGCGCCGAGGATCGAGACGGCGAGCCTGAGCTTGCGCGGCCTCTTGGCCGGGAGGTCCACCGCCCCCAGCAGCGTCAGCTGGCGCCCCTCGTGGACGCGCAGCAGCTCCTCCCGCGTGCCCTCGACCAGCAGGAGGTCCCCGGGGACGAGGGCCACATCCTTCATCCGCTTGAGCAGCGCCAGCCCGTGCCGCTGGATGCCCAACACCGGCACGCCGTAGCGATGGCGGAACTCGAGCTGAGCGAGCGTCCGGCCGACGACGCGGGAGCGCGGGGGCACGATCAGCTCTGCCATCTGCACCGCGTCCGCCTGGCCCTCCTTCTCCGGCGCCGCCGCCTCCGGCCGCGGCGAGACGATGCGTAGGTGGGCGACATCCCTGATGCGCGCGATGTCGGCGACCTTTCCGCGCGCCAGCAGGATGTCGCCCGCGTGGACGACCAGACTCGCTCTCACCCGCCGGTGTCGCTGCCCATCGCGATCGACGGCGATCACCTCGAGGCCGTACTCGGAGCCGAAGCGCGATTCGCCCAGACTCTGCCCGACGAGCGGGGAGTCGGCCTCGACCTCGAGCAGCGTCAGGTACTCGCGCAACTCGTACGCGTCGAGGGGGTCGCTGGCCGGCTCGCGCACCGGCGTCAGCCAGCGGCCGGCGGTGAGCAGGTAAAGGACGCCCACGGCCATCAGGATCAGCGCCGGCGGCGTGATGTCGAACAGCCCGATGCGCCCGAAACCGAGCTCCATCACCAGGCCGGCGACGAGCAGGTTGGTGCTCGTGCCGATCAGGGTGAGCGTGCCCCCCAGCTGGCTGGCGAACGAGATCGGCATGAGCAGCTTCGAGGGCTGAGCCTTGATCCTGCGGGCGATCCCGAGCATGAGCGGGATCATCACGACGACGACCGGCGTGTTGTTGACGACGGCGCTCAGCGGAATGACGAGGAGGAGGCCGGCCAGGAGCAGGCGCAGCGGGCTCTTGCCGGCGA
>VGIY01000290.1 GCA_016867695.1 Candidatus Eiseniibacteriota bacterium
CGCTCCACCACCGAGATCGAGCGGATCTTCGGCGCGATCGCCGTCGTGTGGAGGTCGTAGTAGATGAACGGGTTCTGCGGGTCCTCCGTGTCGGCGACCGTCATCGGCAGATCGTCGATGTCGATCATCTCCGTGTAGGAGCTCGCCAGTTGGCCGTCGAAGCGCATGAACAGGTGCGTCGTGCAGCGCAGCCGCGCCAGCGTCATGCCGCTGGCCGAGAAGGTCGCTTCCAGGTCGACGACCTCGCCGGTCGTGCGGCCGTAGGTCGTCTCGGTGGAGTCGCTGTACTGCAGGATGAAGGTGTTCCCCGACCACCGGCCCGCCCGGAAGACGGAGTAGGCGTGCTGGAAGAGGCTGTAGAACGAGCCTCCATCGTCCTTGGCGAAGAGCCCCTCGCAGTAGAGCGCGATGTGCTTCGTCCGGTGAAGCTGGTTGATGAGCGTCTCGCGCACGATCAGCGGCCCGATGTTGTAGGCCATGTCGGTGCGCGTGTTGGGGTCGACCGTGTATGGGAAGTCCTGCGTGATCCGGTCGGTCGTGACCCGGATGGGGTGCGTCCCGGGGAAGATGCGCGGCAGAGTGAAGCGCCCCCGGCTGTCGGTGACGACGGGCTCGAGCGGGGCCAGGTACTCGCGCCCCCCCTCGCTGCCGACCACGCAGACCGACTGCACCTTGGCGCCCGGCACGGGGTTGGCCTGGTCGTCGAGCACCGTGCCGTGGCCGTTGTAGGACCAGCCGGTGCGCTCGAGGATCGCCGGCAGTCGGTCTTCGCGCCCGCCCGCCGCGAGGTAGAGCGCGATCTCGGCGCGCAGCATGTTGACCGTCGTCGGCTTGCGCGCGTAGAGGATCTCGAAGAGGTCGGGGAAGCCGGCGTTGACTACGGGGATGTCCTCGTCGTCGCCGGCCGCGTCGCGGATCGTGGCGTCGTTGACGTACAGCCGGGCGAGCAGACAGGTGGCGTAGGCTTCCTGGGCGGGGAAGTCGACGATCCGGGGGGACTTCTGGAACAGCTCCCTGGGCTGGGTGACGTCGCTCCCGCCGCGGATCGTCCTGTTCTTGAAGTAGTCGACGAACATCGCGTACTCCTCGAGCATGGGCCGCTCGCGGTGCACGTCGCCGATGTTGTGGTTCGTCCGCAGCTGGGCGCGCGTGAGCGCCTCGAAGGCGTCGTCGCCGAAGAAGACGTGGTTGAAGTAGTGGCCCACCTCATGGGCCACCGTCGCCTCGGTGGCGATGTTGGATCCCGAGCAGACGTAGCTCATCATCGGGAAGACTCGCCGGATGGGCGCGCCGATGTAGGTGCGGTAGTAGAGGAAGGCGGCGTAGGCGCTCACCTCGGGGGCCGGCAGCGCCTTGTAGGAACGGAAGGCGAGACGCCCGCCCGTCTCGGCGATCGCCATCGGCCGGAGCGAGGCGGGCAGCCCCAGGTGGATGACGTCCCTGACGGTCCAGTGGGTCACCAGGCGCAGGATGGTCAGCCTCATCCATTCGGGGTCGTCCCTCCTGATGTGGCGGCGCATGTAGCGGTAGGAGTGGATGGGCGTCGAAGGTCGGGCCGCGGGGGCGAGGAGCTGCGCGGGACCGCGCGGGGAGGCCGCCTGCGACTCGACCGGCGTGAAGTCGGGGAACCCGGGGGCGACGAGCTCGAAGACGGCCGGGCTGCCGAGCGTGTCCTCCGGCATGACCGGCCACCAGGTGTGCCGCGCGGGCATCGGCTCCGCGGGGCTCACGTCGCCGAAGCCGTAGACCCAGAGCATGGGGATGCTGTCCGCCTCGCGCGGCAGGAGAAGCTCGAGCTTCTCGTCGCCCGTGTACTCGACCGAGAAGCCCTCGGCGCCCGCGGGAGGGGCGAGCGGGCTCGCGAGGATGCGCGCGACCGTGAGCGTGCCGCTGCCCCCCTCGGGGAAGGCGAACTCGCCGCCCGAGATCGAGTCGGCGACGCTGCCGCCCGGCGCGACGGCGACGGCGTACTCGGTCGCCGGTCCCAGCGTGAACCGCCCCTCGGTGTCCCCGGGTCCGGGCTTCGCGCGGTCGGGAGAGCAGGAGACGGCGAGCGAGGCGAGAAGTGCGAGCGAGGCGAGGAGCGCGCGCGACACGGTGGGCGCGGCGGCGGAAATCCCGGCGCGTGGTGTCTCTCGGCGCGGCGCGCTTGAAGGTGCTTGGTTCTTGAGCATGGAGCCTCTCATCGGCGATGCCTCCGGCGCGCGTCGGCCCGGTGTCGCTCCGTTGCGCAGGGCTGCGACCCGTTGCGCAGGGCTGCGACCCGTTGCGCTCCGCGCGGCGCCCGTGCGCGCCCCTACAAACGCGGCGCACCGAGCCGTTGCCAACCCGGTGCGCCAGGATCGCGTGAAAGCCGCGCTCGAACCCTGCCCGCCCGGCGCGGGGAGAGCTTGCGGCAAACGGGGGGATTATACGGGAAATCGCCGCGGGGGATGAGGAGTGGAACTCGGATGAGCGTGCGGCGCGGGCGAGGCGGCGTCGAATTCGGATGCGCGCGCGGCGCGGGAGAGACCGTGTCCGAACCGCGTGCGCGACCGAGACGGGGCTCAGATACCCCCCGCGAGGCGATCGTTTGTCCCCCAAGCCCGTGCAGACCAGCGGTTTATGCCCTTGACGGCATCGGCTTCCTCGCGTCGATGCCGTGGGAAGATGAGGGCCCGCACCGCCGCGGCCCACACGCGGCCGCGGCCCCGCCTTGCCTGCGATGGATGCGGATGAGGCGGAGGGGGCGGAGGAGAAGTGGGCCGAGGCCGAGGCGCCGGCCGCGGATGCGGACGAGGCGCGGGCGCGGGACGCGCGTTACTCCCTCTCGCAGTCGCTTTCCCGGCCTGCCCCGGACTCCGCGCGCATGCACGCCGCGCGGTGGATGGCGCCGCTTCTCTTCCTCGCCCCGGCCTGCGCCGACGCGAGGTTCGGGCGCTTCGAGGCGTCGCTTACCGCGGAGCAGCGCGAGAGGCTCGCGGCGCTGGCGTAGCGGGGATGGCGGGCGGAGGCGGCGCAACATGCGCAACGAGTGCTGCGGGAACCCGCTGGCCTAGGGGTGCCTGATCCCCGGCCGCGAACTAGCCCGTGCCGGTCGTCCGCGGAGATCCGCGCCCGACCCTCCGCGCCTTCTCCTTGCGCGTCTCTGCCCGGGGCCGTCCCGGGGAGGGCAGCTCCTCGCGGAGCACGCGGCGCAGGGTCTCCTCCAACCGCTCCTCACGACGGGCAATGTGGTCCCGAAGGGCGAGGTTGATGAGCGACTGGTAGCTGCCGCCGCCCGCCTCGTGGACGCGCGCGCGGAACCAATCCAGCACATCGGCGTCGATGCGGATCGTGATCCGCGTCTTGCCTCGGGGAGCAGGGAGGACGGCCCCACGCTTGGCCTTGCTGAAGTCGTATTGCGCCCTCATGGGCTACCCTCCGTACTGGCGCCGCTCACGGGCAGTGGCCCTGCGCGGTCAAGGTCACGGTGGGCAAGGCGAACGCGGTCTCGGGGCGGCCCTGGAGCGAGCGGCAGGAGGGAACGGCGGGGAGCGTCAAGCGGCCGGTGGGCGCCGAGGGACGCCTCGGCCGGCCCGCGGGACAGGACTACATCGTCTGCCCCGATCAGCCCTGGCTGGATGGGATCAACGCGGGCGACGGCTTCATCAGGCAGTTCGTCGCCATGCCGCGCGGCATGGGCTACACGGTGGAAGGTCAGGTGACGGGGAGAGAGGAGTTCGGCGGGATCCAGATCATGGTTTTCGAGCCGAAGCCGGGACGGTTCCCGGATCGGGCGCCGCGCGAGTTCGACCGGTTCGGGCGCGGAGCGGGCCCCTGGCCGAGTACTGGGATTGTCTGCGAGTGCTGCTGCTCGTCGGCCGCGCCGGCGGGCGCCGAGAGGGGATTCGCCGCCGGCGGCAGGATGCGCCAGGAGATCTTCCCCGACGCGCACGGCATCGACACCTGGGACGAGGCGCAGGCGGGCTGGCTCTACGTGCAC
>VGIY01000291.1 GCA_016867695.1 Candidatus Eiseniibacteriota bacterium
GCCGTCTTGTCCGAGCGGCCTCGGCCGGGACGCGGCGGCAGCCCCGCGGTGAGTCCGCAGATCCCAGGAGGCGGGACCGAAGCATGAACGGATCCGTTCGCTCCCGGTGGGTCCTGATCGGAGGGGTCGCCCTCCTCGTCCTCGGTCTGGCCGGCTTCGCCCTTCCGGGGCGGGCCCCCTCGCCGCCGCTGCGCATCTTCTACGCCAACGCCGGCGGGGCGGTCCTCTTTCCGCACGCCGGGCACGAGAAGATCTCCTGCGCCGAGTGCCATCACGAGCAGGCCGGCGGCGCACCCCGTTCCTGCCTGATCTGCCACCACGAAGGCAGCTTCGAGCTGACCGACTGGGAGGACGATTCCATGGCCGAGGTCCACGCCGAGCTGGTCTCGGCGGGGGACCTCTCCTCCTGCCTCGGTTGCCACGCCCACGCCGACCTGATCAAGCCGCTGCGCGCCGCATCCCGCTCCTCGTGCGCCCAGTGCCACGACTCGGGGCTCCCCGAGCTGCGCGCCGGACACGGTTGCGCGGGCTGCCACGCCGTCGACGCAAGCATCCCGGTGAGCGCCTGCCGGTCCTGCCACCAGACCGGCGAAGGCGAGGCCAAGTCTTGCGATAGCTGTCACGGCGGCTCCGGCTACGAGCGCGACATGATGGGCCACGCGGAGCTGGCGGCGATCGAAGGGCACACCTGCTCTTCCTGCCACGTGGCCACGCGCCACGCGGATGCCGTCCATCACGGGTGCAACCGGTGCCACCTCGACCTGGAGAAGGGCGCTTTCTTCGCCCGCTCCCGGGAGGATGCGTCGACCGTCTGCGGCACCTGCCACATGAAGCACTAGCCCCCGCGCAGGGGGGCGGCGATCGGTCCGGCGCTCGGCCGGGCCGGCGGATCGCCGGGCGCCTGTCGGGCGCCGAAGGGGAGGAGCAGTGAGCAGCCGGCGGGTTTTCGGCTTCAGCAAGCCCAGGGTCCGGACTCAGGCCTGTCCGTGCGAGGTGCGCCGGATCGCGCCCCCCGAGCGGGTGCGCATCCCCATCGCGCTGCCCGGCCAGCCGCCGCTCGCGCCCGCGGTCGCCGTCGGCGACGCGGTCAAGCTGGGCCAGGCGATCGCGGCGACGGCCACAGCCTCGGCCGTGCACGCCACGGTCGCCGGCCGGGTGGCGAACATCGGCGTGATGCACGGCACCGACGGCCGCGAGGTCCATGGCATCGAGATCCAGGCCGCCGGGCCGCAGGATTGGATCGAGGCCAAGGTGCTCGGCATCCTGGAACGGACCTCGTGGGATGATCTGACCTCCACCTTGGTCGGGCTGGGCGCCGCCTCGCCCTGGAAGCCCAAGGCCATGCAGGAGCGGATGGGTCCCGGCGAGCTGCGGCCGATCCACACCATCGTCATTGTCGGCTCGGAGCGGGAGCCGGGGCTGGCGGTGCAGTGCCACTACCTGACCGAGGGCCGCCAGGATCTGCTCGACAGCCTGGCGGTGATCCGGACGCTGGCCGGCGAGGGTGCCCGCATCCTGCTTCTCGTGCCCGAAGCGATGCGCGCGGGCCTGGGGGAGGAGTTTGGCGCCATCGAGGTGCAGCCGGTCACCGACCGCTATCCCGACAACCACTGGCAGCGGTTGCTGGCCCGAGCCGCCGGGGTGGGTCACACGAATGTCGCCCGGGCGCGCGAGGGTGGCTTTCTGCTCATGAGCGCCGAGGAGGCCGCGCTGGCGGGCCGCAGCCTGCGCGAGGGGCTGCCGCGCACGGCCAAGCTGCTGACGGTCGCCGGCGGGCCGCTCGCCGAGCCGGTGACGGTCGAGACCGTGCTCGGCGCGCCGATCGAGCACGTGCTCAGGGAACTCGGCTTCGATGTCCAGGAGGGCGACCGGGTGATCCTCGGGGGCCTCTGGCACGGGCACGCGCAGTTCGACCTCCAGGCCCCGGTGACCCGGACGACCGACGGGCTCCAGGTGCTCTCGGCCGGCGATGTCGCCCGCCTGGAGGAGAACCCCTGCATCAACTGCGGCCGCTGCACGAGCGTCTGCCCGGTGCGCATCCAGGTCGCCGTGGCGGCCCGCTACGCCGAATTCGGGCTGATGGACGAGGCCTACGACCGGGGCGCGCACGCCTGCATCGAGTGCGGCCTGTGCGCGCACGTCTGTCCGGCCCGGCGCCCGCTCCTGCAATACATGCGCTTCGCCGTGCTCAAGCATGAGGACTGCCTCGTGCGGGACAGCGAGGGCAGCGGCGAGTGCCTGGACTGCAAGCTGCCGACGGCTCACGACCTGCCCTCGGCGCCCCGCGCCGAGTCCTGGACGGACGACCGCTCCTAGGCGCCGGCAAGGCGGCGGGCAAGGGCCCGCCCAGGGGAGGACGAACGCGATGAGACGCCCCCCGCTACTGAGTGTGGCGGCACCGCCCCACACCCACGACGGGAGCCGCGTGTCGGAGGTCTACGCCTGGCAGTCCCTGCTGCTCCTGCCGGCCGCGGCCGGCGGCGTGTGGGTCTGGGGCCTGGGCGGCCTGCGCACGCTGCTGCTGTCGGTCGGTGCCGCGGTGCTCTGCGAGTGGCTGGCGGCGCGCGCCCGCAAGCGGGACTTCCTGGCCGACTTCTCGATCGTCGTCCAGGGGCTGATGCTGGGGATGCTCTTCCACGCCGGGACGCCCTGGTGGCTCGTGCTCGTCGGCGCGGCGCTCACGGTCTTCCTCGGCAAGCACTTCTTCGGCGGGCTGGGCAGCTACCCCTTCCCGCCCGCGCTGCTCGGCTACGCCGTCCTGCTCCTCTCCTGGCCCGGGCAGCTCGATCCGGCGAGGCGGCTGGCCAACGTCGACGTGCCCTTCGCGCCGATCCCCCCGCTGGAGGCCTGGCGCGCCTTCGGCGCGCAGGCGGCCGACGGCTATCCCCTTGGCGGATTGCTGCTCGGCCAGCAGATGGGGGGCGTGGGATCGAGCATGGTCCTGCTGCTGGCGCTCGGCGGGCTGGCGCTCATGGCCGGGCGCTACATCCCCTGGCGAACGCCGCTCGCCTTCCTCGGCGGCATGGCGCTCACCGCGGGGATCTTCCACCTGGCGGCCCCGGCGAGCTACCCGGGACCCCTCTTCCATCTGCTCTCGGGGATCGCCGTCTTCGCCGCCTTCTTCCTGGCGGCCGACTTCACCTGCTCGCCGGTGAACCCCTGGGCGCAGGTCGTCTTCGGCCTGGGCGCCGGCGGGCTGGCGGTCGTCATCCGGACCTTCGGCGAATGGCCCGACGGGACGGTCTTCGCGGTCCTCCTGGTGGGCCTCGCCCAGCCGCTGATCGACAAGATCCACCCGCGCCCGCTGGCTCTGGAGGTGCCGACGCGATGAGGGACATCCTGCGCATGGTGCTCGTGCTGACGGCAATCTGCCTGTTGTCCGCCTTCTCGCTGACGGCGCTCAACGAGGGCCTGGCCGGGCAGATCGCCAAGCAGCAGCGCGACAACGTCCAGGTGCCGCGGGCTCGCGAGGTGCTGGGCGAGACGCCGGCCGACTTCGCCGAGCGCTACTTCGAGATCGAGGTCGACGGCGTCTCCTGGGCGGTCTTCCCCCGCGTCGAGGGGGGGCGCTGCTCGGCGATCGCCCTGGAGTCGACGGGCAGGGGCGGCTACGCCGGCGACGTCAAGGTGATCGCCGGCGTCGACCTCGAGAGCGGCGCGATCCTCGGCGTGCGCGTCACCCAGAGCTCCGAGACGCCCGGCATCGGCTCGCGGGTCGCCGAGCCCTCCTACCTGCGCGTCTATCGGGGCCGCCCGCTGAAGGGGACCGCCTTCTCGCTGCGCGCCGAGGGGGGGGACATCGAAGCGGTCTCCGGCGCCACGCGCACCAGCGCCGCGGTCGTCGACGGCGTGCGCCGGGCGGCGGAGTTCGTGCTCGCGCACCGGGACGAGATCGTCCGCCGCGCCCTCGGCGGCCAGGCGGGCTCCTAGGCGGGAAGGGGGC
>VGIY01000292.1 GCA_016867695.1 Candidatus Eiseniibacteriota bacterium
CGGGTGGAAGGTCGCGCCGAGGATCGCGCCGCTGCGCACGAGAACGGGATCCCCCGCGTGCTCGGCGAGCACTTCCACGCCCGGCCCGACGCGGGCGATGCGCGGGGCGCGGATGAAGACGAAATCGGCGGCGAAGGACTCGCCGCCCCCGAGGGCGGGACGCAACTGCGCCGGAACGCGCACCCGCCCGCGGTCGACGAAGGAGTCGACCTGCCTGCCGTAGGCGTTGCGCACGACCGAGATCGGCAGGATGCCGAGCGAGTCCTGGGCCGGGCCCCGGACCTCCTCGGCGAAGAGGATCAGGCCGGCGCAGGTGCCGAAGATCGCCCTGCCCCGGGCGGCGAACGCGCGCAGCGGCTCCCACAGCCCGAACTCGCGCAGGAGCTTCAGCAGCGTCGTCGACTCGCCGCCGGGGACGACGAGCGCGTCCACCCGCTCCAGGTCCGCCGCGGCGCGCACCTCGCTCGGCATCGCTCCGGCCCGCGCCAGGGCGGCCGCGTGGGCGGCGAAGTCCCCCTGCAGCGCGAGCACTCCGATCGGGGGCGGAGGCGCCGCGCGCGCCCTCGCGCGGTCGCGCGCCTGCGCTTCCGCCCCGGCCGCGCCTTGCCGCCCGCTCGAGGTCGTGCGCACCGCTACCAGCCGCGCGTCTGCAGCAGCTCGCCCGGCGCCAGCTTGGCCACGTCGATGCCGCGCATCGCCTCGCCCAGCTCGGCGGAGAGCTCCGCCAGCAGTGCGGGGTCCTTGTAGCCGGTCACCGCCTTGACGATCGCCGCCGCCCGCCGCGCCGGGTCGGCCGACTTGAAGATCCCGCTGCCGACGAAGACGCTCTCGGCGCCGAGTTGCATCATCAGCGAGGCGTCGGCGGGCGTGGCGATCCCCCCGGCGGAGAAGTTGGGCACCGGCAGGCGGCCGTTGTCGCTCACCCAGCGGACGATCTCGTAGGGCGCTCCCAGATCCTTGGCCTTGGCCATCAGCGTCTCCGGGCGCAGCTGCGTCAGCTCGCGGATGCCCTCGGTCACCGCGCGCATGTGGCGCACCGCCTCGACGATGTCGCCCGAGCCCGCCTCGCCCTTGGTGCGGATCATCGCCGCCCCCTCGCCGATGCGCCGCAGCGCCTCGCCCAGGTCGCGGCAGCCGCAGACGAAAGGCACCTTGAAGGCGAACTTGTCGACGTGGAAGCGCTCGTCGGCCGGGGTGAGCACCTCGCTCTCATCGATGAAGTCGACGCCCAGAGCCTCCAGGATCTGCGCCTCGGCGAAGTGCCCGATGCGGCACTTGGCCATCACCGGGATCGAGACGACCTCCATGATCTCCCTGATCTTGCGCGAGTCGGCCATGCGCGCCACGCCCCCGTCCCTGCGGATGTCGGCCGGCACGCGCTCGAGCGCCATGACCGCCACCGCCCCCGCGTCCTGGGCGATCCTCGCCTGTTCGGCGTTGGTCACATCCATGATCACGCCGCCCTTGAGCATCTCGGCCAGCCCCGTCTTGACCCTCAACGATCCGCTCTCCATGACGAACACCTCCTCCGACTTCGCGCCTCCGGCGCGCTCAGACGGGCGGCGTCGCGTCGTCAAGGGCCGTGCCCTCGCCGCGGCGCCCCCGCAACCGCTCGCTCATCAGTTCGCCCAGGATGCGCACCCCGCGCCGGATGCGCGCCTCGCTCTCGCGCACGAACGACAGGCGCATCCCGCGCCGCCCCCCGCCGTTGGGGAAGAATGCCGTGCCGGGAGAGAAGACCACCCCGCGCGCCGCCGCGGCGTGGAAGAGATCGAGCGTGTCGATCCCCTCCGGAGCCTCGGCCCAGAGCGTCATCCCGCCGCGTGGCCGCGTCCAGACCGCGCCGGGCGGGAAGTGCTCGTCCAACGCCTGCAGCATGGCCCGCAGGCGCTGGCCGTTGAGCCGGCGGACGCGGGCGAGATGCCGCTCCAGGTGCCCATGCCGGCAGAAACGGGCCATCGCGCTCTGGGTCAGCGTGGCCGAGGCGAGATCCATGGCCCGGCGCAGCTGGCGCACGGCGTCGATCAACTCGGCGGGGGCGATCATCCAGCCGACGCGCACGCCCGGGAAGAGCATCTTCGAGAAGGTGCCCAGGTAGACGATCTGCCCGCCCTGGTCGTCGGCCAGCAGCGGCCTGGGCGGCTCCCCGGAGATGTGCAGGTCGGAGTCGTAGTGGTCCTCGACGATCGCCAGCCGCCGGCGGCGCGCCAGGGCCAGCAGGCGCTCCCTCTCCCGCTCGCCCAGGGTGATGCCGGTCGGGTTCTGGAAGCAGGGCATCGTGTAGAGGAACTTGACCGGCTCCCGGTCGAGCAGCGTTTCGAGCGCGTCGAGCGAGAGCCCCCGCTCTTCCATCGGCACGGTGACGATCCGCGCTCCGGCGTGGCGCAGGGCCATGAAGGCCCCCGTGTAGGTGGGCGCCTCGGTGGCCACGGCTTCCCCGGCGGACAGGAGCAGGCGCCCCAGGAGATCCAGGCCCTGCTGCGAGCCGCTGAGAATGACGACGCGCCCCTCGTCGAGTCCCCGCACGCCGGCCCTGCCCAGCCACTCCACCACCCAGCGGCGCAGCGGCTCGTCGCCTTCCGGCGGGGCGTAGTCGAGCAGCGAGCTGTCGGCGCCGGCGAGAACCTCCTCGACGCAGGCGGCGAAGTCGGCCAGCGGGAACTGGCGGCGGTCGGGGATCGCGCCGGCGAGCTGGATGGCGTTCCTGGGCAGGCGCAGCCCGGAGGTCGAGAGCACGCGCGTCGGATCCTCGTCGAGGAGTCGCGGGTCGCGCAGCAGGCCCCTCCAGGAGAAGGGGCGCGCGCCGGCGTCGTCCCTCCCGGGACGCGGGGAAGCGGGGACCTCGACGAAGGTGCCCGCCCCCACGCCGGAGCGCAGGCGCCCTTCCGACCCGAGCAGCCTGTAGGCCTCGACGATCGTCTGGCGATGCACGGAGAGCTGGCGGGCCAGGGCGCGCGTGGAGGCGAGCCGCGTCCCTGGCGGGATCTCCCCGCGCTGCAGGGCGCCGCGGATCGCGTCGGCGATCTGGCGGTAGATGGGCTGGGCGCCCGAGCGGTCGATGGCCAACTGCACGGTCCGTCCCCCTCGCCGGCCGCCCTCCACGGGGTCGGACAGGATGCCCGCCCCGAGCGGCATGGGCCATTATCGGTCCAATTTCTCGGCAGTCAAGGAGAATCCTCGGGATGTCGTCACTATTGGACCATATTGGACCAGTCCACTTCGACCCCACGATCGGGATTGCGCTTGTCCGCCGCCCCGCTTTCCGATTGCCCGCCGCGCGCGCCATCCCGTAGTTTGCGGGAAGGACGGCGCTTCCCCCGCCCCCCGGAGGGCGGGGCAGGCGTCCGGAGCGAACAGGCCTCGAGGGCTCGCCCGTCACGGAGGTGCCCATGGACCGGTTGCGCGTCGAAGCCAACAAGGACGTCAGCAAGATCTCCGTCCTCGGCGTCCCGGACCGCCCCGGGATCGCCGCCGAGATCTTCGGCACCCTCGGTGCCAAGGGGTTCAACGTCGAACTGGTCGTCACCACCGGCGGCACTCGGGGCACGGCCGACATCTGCCTGGCCGTCTCCCGCGACCAGGCCGCCGGCGTGCAGTCCCTGATGGAGGAGATCCGGCGGAGCGTGTCGGCGAGGGACATCCGGGAGGACCCGGCGGTGGCTCTCGTCTCGATCACCGGGCGGAACCTGGCCAAGGTGCCCGGCATCGCCGGACGGATGTTCAAGGCCCTTTCGGCCCGGGGCGTCAACATCGACGTCGTCTCGACCTCTCTCTCCTCGGTCACCTGCATGATCCCCCACGATCGCACCGAGGAGGCGGTCGCCGCGCTGGAGGGGGAGTTCCTGGCGGAGCTCGGCTAGCGCCGGGCGGTCAGCCTCCATCGCCGGCACGCGGAGAGACACCATGGCACGCTGCGCTTCCACGAGTCC
>VGIY01000293.1 GCA_016867695.1 Candidatus Eiseniibacteriota bacterium
CGATGAGTCGCGGGAGGGGAGCTACGCGCATGCCGGCGTCCGAACCGCGGCGGACCTGATCCGGCCTCTGAGGCCGAGATCCGGGTCCCTCCAGCCGGTCGTATACGGACCGATCCCCGCCGCCACTGCGACGGGGGCCGAGACCGCGACGACTCGACCGGCCAGCCCGCGGGCGAAGCCCCCGCAGAAGCTGGCGCAGGCATTCATGGCCTTCTGCTGATGGGTGGCTCCGTTGGACGCGAACATGGTCATAGCCTTTCCTTGAAAGGTGGCGCGCGGCCGGGAGGCCGCGCAGATGCGATTTAGGGGAGTTTCGCGCGAAGGAGGGTCGGTTTTCAACCTTTTTCCGGATGCCTCGCGACCGGCGCCCGCTTCGGCAGCCGGGCGACGAACTGCAGGGCGGGGCGGGGCGGCGGCTCATGCCGCTGGAAGAAGAGGGGTTGGCCGGCAGGCGCAGACGCGCGCGCGGGCCTCCTGCGCAGCGCCGGGGCGAACGAGGCCAGGGCGAGCGCGCCCCCGAGCGCGCCGAGAAGGGCCAGGGCCACGATCCAGATGGTCATGACGGCTTACTCCCCATCCGTGCCGGTGAGCGGCAGTGCCTCGATCTCGGCGCCCGCCCCCAGGAAGGGGCGCGCGTTGGCGAAGGCCTGGGCGAGCAGGTCCCGGGCGCCCACCTCTGAGCCGACGTCGGCCTCGATCGTGACGCCGGCCACGTCGATCCGCCAGGGCGACTCGGGCGACGCCTCTCGGCCCAGGGCCTCCTCGGCCAGCCCGCGGACGCGGTCGCCGAAGGCGAGCGCCCCGCCCCGGCCCTCGTGGCAGAGCAGCGCCGCGGCGCTCCAGGGATCGGGATGGCAGAGCATGTCTCCGGAGCGGATCCCCCGCTGCAGCGCGCGCAGGAATCGCGACCAAGGCTCAGCCCCGGCGGGCGCGGCCGGGTCGGCGTGGAAGCGGAAGGTCACCAGGCTGACCGGACTCGAGAAGCGCCCCGCGGCGCGCAGCGCGACGCCCACGCCCTCCAGGAACTCGGGCAGTTCGAGCAGGTTGTCGCGCGCGCGGGCGCTCAGGACCTCGAGCAGGTGCAGCTCGACGCCCGTCTCCAGCGAGGCCACGCGCATGCGGCTGGCCATGCGGATGCGGCCGGCGACCTCGCGCAGGTCGAAGGGGGTCTGGACCAGATCGGTCGCACCGTTGAGCAGCGCGCGCACGCGGTCCGAGCGCCGGCGCCCCTTGCCGGTCATCAGGATGACCGGCACCGTGTAGCGGCCCTGGCGCAGCGCGCGGCAGACGGCGTAGCCGCTGAGCGGCTTCAGGTCGGCCTGCAGCAGGAGGACGTCGGGATTCCAGGTCGCCGCGCGCGCCAGCGCCGTGGCGCCGTCGGCGACCACCTCGACCTCCATGGTGCGGCGAAGGAGCCTCGCCAGCGCCGGGATCTCCTCGCTCTCCTCGCCCACGCCCAGGAGCACGCGCGCCGGGCGATCGGCGCGCGCATCGGCGAAGCTCTCCTCCTCGGACGGCGTCGAGACCGGGATGAGCCCCGCCTCCAGGACGATCGCATAGGGCACGAGCCCCCCGGCCGGGGTGACCTGGCGCGCGCGCTCGACCTTGAGGATGAACGGGCTCTCGGCCGGGTTGGGCCGCCCGCGCGCCGGAGAGAGCTCGAGCACGCCCGCGCACCGCGCGGCTAGCGCCTCGCGCAGGCCGGAGCGCTGGCGCAGCTCGTTCGTGTCGGCCAGGAAGGCGACGCTCCAGCGCCAGTCCCGGAGCGTGTCGCAGAGCAGCCGGACGTCGCGCTCGATCGCCGCGGCGCCGCCGAAGGCCTCGAAGAGCGGCGTGATCGGATCGAGGATGAGCGCGCTCGCCTGCTCGCCCCCCGCCGCGCGCAGCCGCTCGAGGAAGGCGCGCATGCCGTGGGCGCGCACATCGGCGGCGGCGCCGTGCGCGTAGGCGCAGAGCACGAGATCCCCCCGCTCCCAGGCGGGCTGGAGCGAGAGGCCCAGCAGCGAGGACTGGTCGAGCAGGCTCTCCGGCAGGTCGGCGGTCAGGAAGAGAACGCGCCGGCCGCCACCGGTCCAGGCGCGGGCCACCTGGAGCGCGAGCACGGTCTTGCCCACGCCGCCCCCGCCGTGGAACAGGTAGGCGTGTCCCGGCATGAGCCCCCCGAGCGCGCGCTCGAGCAGCGGAATCTGCATCGCGTCCGACATGGAATTCCCCCCGGCCCGCCGGCGGCCGGGCGGGCCGCGGGGACTCCCTCCCGCCGGCCTCTCCGGCCGCGTCATCCTGGCTTCCTGCCGTCGGATATCGGCGCCCGGCATGGGGATCTGGAGGCTCGGGCGACTGCGCGGCCCCGCCCCGTCGCCCGCCGCGTCGCCGAGCTTGCCCGCCCGCTCCCGCGGGCCTATGCTCGCGGCCGTGAACCTCGTCCTGGCCAGCACTTCGCCCTATCGCCGCGCGCTGCTCGAGCGGCTCGGGCTGCCCTTCCGGGCGCTGCCCCCCGGCGGCCGGGAGGTCACGCCGGCGGAGTGCCCCGACCCGGCGCGCCTCGCCGCCCGCAACGCGCTGGGCAAGGCGCTCAGCCTCCTCGGCGGGCAGCGCGACTGCCTGATCGTCGGCAGCGACCAGGTGGTCTGCTGCGGCGGGGAGATCTTCGGCAAGCCGGGGAGCGAGGAGCGCGCCGTGGAGCAGCTCCTGCGCCTCGCCGGCCGCGAGCACGAATTGCTGACGGCCGTCGCCGTCGTGCGCGCCCCCGCCGGCGCGGCCGCTCCCGGCGACGACGCGCCGGGAGAGACGGCGCTGGCGGTCAACCAGGTCCGCCTGCGGCCGCTCACCCGCGCCGAGGCGCTGGCCTACGTGCGCGCCGATCGCCCCCTCGACTGCGCCGGCGCCTACAAGTCGGAGGCGCTGGGGATCGCGCTGCTCGAGTATCTGCGCGGCGACGACCCGACGGCGGTCGTCGGGCTGCCGCTGATCGCCCTCTCCCGCCTGCTGCGCCGCTGCGGCCTCGACCCGCTGGACCCCGGTCGATGAAGCTCGTCGCCCTCGACTGGGTCGTCCTCGCCGCCTACGGCGCGGCGATGCTCGGGGTCGGGCTCTACTTCTCGCGGCGCGCCTCGCGCTCGGTGGACGACTACTTCCTCTCCGGCCGCAGCCTGCCCTGGTGGATCGCCGGCACCTCGATGATCGCCACGACCTTCTCCGCCGACACGCCGCTGCTGATCAGCTCCATCGTCCGCACCGAGGGCGTGGCCGGAAACTGGATCTGGTTCAACTTCGCCATCAGCCACGCGCTGACGACCTTCTTCCTGGCCGGGCTCTGGCGCCGCGCGCGCGTGGTGACCGACGTCGAGCTCTGCGAGCGGCGCTACTCCGGCGGCCCGGGCCGGGCGCTGCGCTGCTTCAAGGGGGCCTTCTACGCCTTCATCACCAACAGCGTCGTGCTCGGCTGGGTGCTGCTGGCCATGGCCACGATCGCCCAGGAGGTGCTCGGGCTGCCGAAGCTGACCACGCTCGCGGTGAGCATCGCCGTCACGCTGACTTACGCCACCGTGGCCGGCCTGTGGGGCGTCGCCGCCACCGACCTGATGCAGTTCGGCGTGGCGATGGCCGGCTCGGTGATCCTGGCCGTGGCCGCCGTCCAGCACGTCGGCGGCCTGAGCGGCTTCGCCGAGCTGCTGCCGCGGCTCATGGCCGCCAACGGGCGCCCGGCGATGGAGATCGTCCCCGGCATGGGCCAGGGGATCCTGGGCGGCTTCCTCGTCGCCCTGGCCGTGCAGTGGTGGTCCTGGAAGTACTCCGACGGGGGGGGGTGCTGATCCAGCGCATGTCGGCGACGAAGGACGAGCGCCACTCGACGCTGAGCATGGTCTGGTTCACCTTCGGCAACTACGTCGTCCGGCCCTGGCCCTGGTTCGTCGTCGCGCTGA
>VGIY01000294.1 GCA_016867695.1 Candidatus Eiseniibacteriota bacterium
GGGGCACGGCGCTGCGCGAGGCGGGAGGAACCTGGCCGCCCGCCGACACGCTGCGGCTCGCCGTCGCCGCCGCCTGGTTCGCCGAGGGGGAGTGGGACAGCGTGCTCGCCGCCGCCGGCGATGCGGCGCCCTCGGGAGAGGCGGAGCGCTTCGCGGTCTGGGACTACCTGCGCGGCTGGGCCCACTTCGCCCGGGGCGACTACGCGCCGGCCGACTCGGCCTTCGCCCGCCTGGGCGCGGCGACGGAGCTGCCGCAGGCGTGGGCGGACCAGGCGCTGCTCGCGCGGGGGTGGCTGGCCGCGCGCCGCGGCGACCCGCGCGCCGCGCTGGAGAGCTACGTACGCATGAGCGGGGCGACCGGCGAGCAGGACGCGCTGCGCCGCTACGGCGTCGCCGTGGCGCTCCTGCAGGACGGCCGGCACGCCGAGGCCGCGCGCCTGCTCGAGGATGGGCCCGCGCCCGACGCGCCTCCCGCGCTGCAGGACCTCTGGGCGCTCGCGCTCGCCCACGCGCTGGCGGGCCTCAGGCAGGACGGCCCCGCCCTGGAGGCGCTCGCGGGCTTCGCGGAAGGAGGGGGAGAGCACCCGCTGGTGGAGGCGGTGGCGACGCTGCGGGGTGACCTGCACTTCTTGCGCGGCGAGATGGAGGCCGCCGCCCGCTTCTACAACGAGGCCGCCGGCGGCGACGATGTCCCCGAGCCGCTGCGCCGCAGGCAGGCGCTGGCGGCGCTCGGCGCGGGGCGGTGGGGGGCGGCGGCGCGCGTCCTCGACGATCTGCTGGTCAAGTTCCCCGGCACGCCGCGCCGCGGCGAGTACGTCTTCTGGCGCGGCGAGGCGCTCTATCGGCTCGGGCGCACCGAGGAGGCGCGCGCGCTCTTCGAGCGCGCCCAGCGCATGGGCGAGGACCCGGCGCGCTGCGCCTACGCCCTCGCCTGGTGCGCCTGCGACGAGGGCCGCTACGAGATGGCCCTCGACCACTTCGAGCGGGCCGCCCGCGCCGACGACGGCGGCCCGCTGGCGGTCGACATCGTCCTCGGCCGCGCCTACAGCCTCGCCCGCCTGGACCGGCTGCGCGCGGCCGATCAGGAGATCTCGGCGCTGCTGGAGAGGATGGGGCTCGAGGCCGCCGCGGCGGCGGCGGGCGACTCGGCCGCCCTCGCGCCGCGGGCGCGCTGCGAGGAGGCGGCCAAGCGTTTTATCGAGACTGCCAGGCTGGAGATCTCGAGCCCGGCCGGCGCCTACGCGCTGCTTTGGGCGGGCGAGCTGCTGCTGCGCGCGGAGGCGCCCTGCGAGGCGGCCCGCGCGTTGCGCGAGGCGGAGCGCCATTCGGGCGTGAGCGACACGCTGCGCGCCCGCATCCTGAAGGCCCGCGCCGGGGCGCTCGCCGGTTGCGGCCAGGCCGTCTCCGCGGCCGAGGACTACCGCCGGGCGCTGGAGAGCGGACTGCTGTCCCCCGCCGAGCGCGCGGCGGCCTACGCCGCGCTCTTCCGCGCCGAGGTCCTGGCTGGCAACTGGGATGGGGCGCGCGGCGCCGTCGAGGCGCTCGAGCGCGAGGGCCTGGCCGCCGGACCGGATATGGCCGCGGCGCGGCTCGAGCTGGCCGGCGCGCTCGCCGCCGCCGGGCGCCCCGCCGAGGCCCTCCAGTGCTACGACGCCTGGCTGGAGGCCCATCCGCGCGATCCGGCGGCCGACGGGATCCGCCTGCGCCGCGCCGCCCTGCTCGAGGCGCAGGGCGACGCCGAGGGCGCGCTGCGCGAGTACCGGATCCTGGGCGACACGGCCGCTCCCGAGACCGCCGCCGGGGCGCTCGAGCGCGCCGGGCTGCTGCTCGTTCGCCAGGCTCGCGACCGCCAGGCGCTCGATGCCTTCCGTCGCCGCCTGCGTTTCGATCTCCCGCCGGCCGAGGCCTTCGCCACGCGCGCCCACCTGGCGGCGGCCTACGCGCGCCTGGGAGAGCGCGCTTCGGCGAGCAACGAGTGGGAGAAGGTCGCCAACGCCGGCCCGCAGGTGCCCGATTCGCTGCGCGCCGAGGCGAGCTACCAGATGGGGCGCATCGCCCTCGAAGGAGGCGAGACACGCACCGCCGTGCGCGCCCTCGAGGCGGCCGTCGAGCTGGGCCACGGTCCCGAGGCGGCCGCGCTGCTCGAGGAGGCCCTGCGGCGGCAGGCGCAGGAGCCGGGCTCGCCGCATTCGCGGCCCGGAGGGACGCGCCGATGAGGACGAGAGGGATGCCCTCGGGCTTCGCCGCCCGGAGGCGGCCGGGAGCTGCCGCGCCATCCTCGGGCTTCGCCGCCCGGAAGCCGGCGGGAGCTGCGCCGCCGCCGCCTCTGTCGCTGTCGCCGCCTCTGTCGCTGTCGCCGCCTCTGTCGCTGTCGCCGCCTCTGTCGCTGTCGCCGCCTCTGTCGCTGTCGCCGCCTCTGTCGCCGCCGCCTCCTCTGTCGCCGCCGCCTCCTCCTCTGTCGCTGTCTCTGCGGCTACCTCTGCCTCTGCCTCGGTCTTCGCCTCTGCTCTTGCTTCGGATTCTGCTTCTGCTTCTGCTTCTCGGCGCGTCGTCCGCGCCCGCCCGCGCGCAGCGCCCCGCCGGCGCCGAGCCGCCGGGCCCCACCGCGGCCCTGGCGCCGGGCGCCGCGGATACCGGAGCGCCGCCCGCGGAGAGCGCGATCGCGCACCCGCCCCGGCCCGCGGCGGGCCTGCGCTTCAGCCTGCCGCTTCCCGGGGAGGACGCCGAGATCCTGCGCCTGCTCGTCGAGGGCTTCGGGGCGACCGGGGGGACCGGCCGGACGCGGCCGGGCGGCGCGACCGGGGGCGCGGAGCCGAGCGGCGCGATCGGGGGCACGCATCCGAGCGGCTGGGCCGGCGCGGACGGAGGCGGGCCGGCGGGCCGCGGCGCCCGAGGGGCCCGCGCGGACGCCGCGCAGCCCGCCTCGCTCGCCGACGCCGAGGTGCGTGCCGCCTTCGCGCGCGAGTGGTTCGGCCGCCCGTTCCGGGGGAAGCTCCCGGCAGAGCACGCCGTGCGCCGCCGGGCGGGTTTCCTGCGCCTAGCCGCTGCGACCGGCCCCGAGGTGTCGTTCGATCTCGCCTCCGCCCCGCGGGAGCACCTGCTCCTCTGGGGCGACGCCTCCCATTGGAAGGAGCGCATCCCCGGACGCCAGCATCACGGCGGCGCCGTCGGCGGCGCGCTCCTGCCGGGCGGGCGCGATGCCCGGTCGCGCCTGGCGGCGGGCTTCGCCTTGCGCCGTGAGGACTGGGCCGCCTGGGGCGGCAACCGCTACCCGGCGCCGGGCGACCTGCGCGGCTGGCGGCTGCGCGCTTCAGGCGACCGGCGCGTCGTCCTGCCGGGGTCCGAGCTGGTGGCCGGGGCCTTCGCCGATTTCGCCCTGATCGAGACGCGCGTCTGCGGCGCCTCGGGATGCGCGAGCCCCGAGCGCGCCCGCGCTCGCTGGGCGATCGCCGGCGCCCGGCTCTCCTCGCAGCCGGCGCGGCAGGACCAGCGCCTCTGGGTGACCGGCGCGAGCGCCCGCCCCGTCCACGACCTCGAACTCGGCCTGGCGGCGACCGATGACCGGGACTCGGGCTCGCTCGCGCGCGGCAGATGGCGAGGAGACGCCGGGATCGGCCTGCGCGTCGGCCGCGAGGACGTGGTCGCGGTTCTAGGCGCGGGCGGCGGCGGCGAGGGTTCGGACCACGCTTTCGGCCCGGCCCTCGACATCCGCGTGCGCCGGCGCGAGCAGGGGCTGCTGATCGCCCTCGAGATGGCGCCGCGCGTCGTCTTCGCCGAGGAGGCGCTGGCGGCGGAGGAGCTGCTGCCGCCGGCCGATCTCCTGCGCGCCGCTCCGTTCGCCGCGGCGCGGCCGGCGCTTCCCGAGTCGCCGGGGCTGGTCGCCGCCCGGCGGCCGCCGGCGCGCGCCTGGCCTC
>VGIY01000295.1 GCA_016867695.1 Candidatus Eiseniibacteriota bacterium
TGATGAGCAGTCGTTTGCCGTTGGCTATCTTCGACCCGGCCGTCCTGGCACGCATCTGGCAACATCCCGGCACAGGATCATCGACCGGGAGCGCGGCCGCCGGGGCGGATGGGTCGTGGGGCGGCCAAGGAAGCTCTCCGGAAGGAGAAGGGGGTGACGAGATGAGACCTTCGAGCAGCTTGGCGGTAACGGTGGCCTGCGTCCTGGCGGCGCTTCTCGCCTTCCCGGGGTGCGGCAGCGACCGCGCCACCGGAGCCGGCGACGTCAACGACTCCGCGAGCCAGACGGTCAACCTCAACGACCCGTACGGCGGCTTCCTCCCGGTGAGCGAGGAGCCGGCGTTCGACGACGCCGAGGTGTCGTCCCTGGCCGGACGGGAGGCCCCGCAGGAAGACGGCTACGCCGGGCTGTCGGAGGGCCAGCGCGAACGGGCGCGGGCGCAGGAGCGGGACCCGGCGCGCCTCGTCTACAGCCTCTCGGTCCTCTGGGGCGATCTGCAGCTTCCGGACTGGGACGCGACTGGCGATCCGCCGCCGGAGCGCGACCCGCTGACCTGGGACGGCTCGATGACGCTGTCGAACGGGACGATCAAGGTAGTCAGCCTGATCGACTTCGAGCGCGACGAGGACTTCCTGCTGCCGCGCGAGACCCGGGAGTCGGTCTCCTGGGTGTCGGTCACGAGCGGCGGCTTCGACGGCCTGCGCGTGCTCATCCTGCTGCCTTCGGACTCGACCGGCGGGCGAGCGGTCGAGACGCTCACCTTCGTCGCCGGCGACTTCGTCAAGACCTTCACCACGGACGCCCTCGAGGAGCTCGACGAGCTCTTCGAGCTGGGCGACGGCAGCGAGGTCTCCTTCCGCGCCTTCCGGGTCAACCCCCTCTCGACGGTGGCGCACGGCTTCTGCAGCGGGCGCTGGGGCTGGGCCGAGGGAGATAGCGTCGGCACATTCCGCGGCCACTGGATCGGCGGCCAGGACGGCGCCCTCTTCGGCTACATGCGGGGTCATTACGGCGTCGACGCCCAGGGCCGCCAGGTCTTCTTCGGCAAGCTGATCCACCTCGACGGCGGTTTCGGCGGATTCCTGCGCGGGCACTGGGAGGCGGCCGGGACGGGCCAGGACGACTCGCGGCGCGCCCACGGCAACTTCCAGGGGGAGTGGGCCAACGCGCGGGGCTCGGCGGTCGGGCGCGTGCGCGGCCACTGGTCCGAGGCGGGTCGGGCGCCGGGCGTCTTCAGCGGAGCATGGTCGGGCCGCAGGATCACGGTTGGATCCTAGCGGCGCGGCAGAAGGGGCGCGCCGGGGTGGTCGGGCCCGGCCCGGCGCGCGCCTCCCGACCGGGTCCCTCCGGCGCCCCTCAGGGATACCGGCGGGTTGAGCAGGGGGAGCCTTCGGGCTCCCCCTCTCGTCATCCCGGCCTCTCCCGCCGGGCCGCCGCGACGAGCGGCTCTTCCGTCTGTTGATGATCCGCCGGGCATGGGCCATGCTGGAGGCGGCCCCGTGCTCGCGGCGACGAACGGAGGGGGCTTCGTGCGTGAGGCCTGGAAGAACCGCCTCTGGCTGATCGACGGCCACAACGCCATCTTCGCCCTGGCTCCCCTGAGCGCCCGCCAGCAGGCGGGCGAGCGCCAGGAAGCGCGCCGCGGGCTCGAGGGGCTCGTCGCCCCCTTCGCGCGGCTCCTCCAGCGGCCGTTGACGATCGTCTATGACGGCAATGCCCTCCTGCCCAATCCCGACGCGGCCGACTCGCCCAACCTGCGCACGGTCTACAGCCAGCCTCCCGAGGAGGCCGACGACCGCATCGTCTTCCTGGCCGCCGAGGCGCTGCGCCGCGGCGGCGGCGTCACGGTCGTGAGCAACGATCGCCGTACGCTGGCTCCGCGGCTGCCCGCGGGGGCGCGGATGATCGGCGTCGCCGAGTTCGTCGAGCGCTGCATCGACCCGCTGACGCTAGAGCCCGAGGAGGCGGGCGGGCGAACGGAGGAGCCGCCGGAAGGGGACTTCGGCGATCTGGAGGCGCACTTCCTGGAGCGCGGGGAGGAGATCGAGCGGACGGCCAGGGGCCGGGCGAGAAGGCTCGAGCAGGAGGCGCGCCGTCTCTGGGAGGCGCGCGTGCGGGAAGGGCGACGGCGCGACGGCGCGACGGTGCCGGGTGAGCTGGAAGGCGCGCGGGGCGGGAGCACGGGGCCGCCCGCGGAGTATCGAGAGTCGGACAGGCGATCGCGGCCGGCAGTCGCCCCCCCCGCGCGGCGGGAGGAGCGCGGTCCGGCAAGCGGCGGCGCCCCGGAGGCGAAGGCGGGGCCCGGCCGGGCCGAGCGGGAAGCCTGGAAGGAGGCGCGAGAGGTCAAGCGGCGCCGCGGGGAGCGCCGGCAGGCGCGGCGGCACGCGCAGCGCCAGGCGGGCGGCGGCAAGCGCTCTCGCCGCAAGTAGTAGCGCGGGTCGGCCGCCTTGACACCCTGGTGCGGCTCTGCTAGCGTCCGCCGTCGGTCCGCCCGCCGCCAGGCGGGTACCGGGCGAGTAGGCACGCCGGCCGGTGGGGGAGGAGCCATGCAGCGGTTCAAGGCGATCATGAGTCGGGGCCTCGGCCCCTGCGGGCTGGTCGGCGTCGCCCTCCTGTCGGTCGCGCCCGCCCTCGCTCAGAGCGGCCAGCCGGCCATGTTCTCCCATGAGGAGGTCTGCCGGCGCAAGTTTCAGGAGGGGGTCCAGTACAAGAACAACCAGCAGCTCTCCCAGGCCGAGCAGAGCTTCGTCGAGGTCAAGGAAGCCTGCCCGGAGATGATCGACGCCTACCTCCATCTGGGCGAGGCGCAGGTGCGCCTGCGCAAGTACCTGGAGGCGATCGACACCTACCGGGACGCTCTCGACCGCGATCCGGGCAACCTGGATGTGAAGGAGGCGCTCGCCTTTGCCCTCAGCTCGGCGGGCGAGCTGGAGGACGCGCTCGATCTCTACATCGAGCTCAACCGGGAGCGCCCCGGCAAGCCGGAGATCCTCAAGAACCTGGCCTTCGTCTACCAGCGCGAGGGCAGGGTCGCCGAGGCGATCATGCTCTACAACCTCCTGGTCGAGATGGACCAGGCCGACCCCCGGACCGTCTCCGAGGCGGGCCGGCTGGCGCTGGACCACAAGCTCTTCCTTCCGGCGGTCACCTTCTACAAGAAGCTCTACGAGTTCGATCCGAGGAACACGAGCACGCTGCACATCCTGGCCGGCTACTACTTCCAGATCAAGTTCCACAAGGAGGCCGCCCGCTACTACGACGAGCTGCTGGCCCTGCCCATTGAGGAGGGAGCCGAGCTCAACTACCGCAAGTACCGCGGCTACTGCCGCAACCGGATGGGCGACTACCTGGGCGCGGCCGAGGACTACCGCTACCTGATCGAGAAGGAGCCCGACGACATCAGCCATCTCTGCAACCTCGCCTTCGCGCTGCGCGACGGCGGGCGCCTGGACGAATCGCTCGTCGCGGTGAGGGGGGGGCTGGTCAAGCACCCCGACGCGGGGTGTCTCCACTACGCCTGGGGCGTCGTCCTCTCGGCACAGGGCGACGACCTCGCGCGCCAGAAGCGCTTCGAGGAGGCGATCGCCCGCTATCAGGACGCCAAGGGCAAGTTCCAGCGCGTCGTCGATCTGCGCGACAGCCTCTACGGCAAGAGCGCCGGAGACCAGGTCTCGCGCATGGACCAGCAGGTCGACCGCGTGGCGAAGATGGCTGAGAAGGAGAAGCTGAGCTCCCGGCCGTGAGGCCCGCGCCGCGCGCCGAGAACTGCCGCGCGCCGAGGGGATGACAGTCGGGCGCTTCTCGCCTAGCGTGTTCCGGCACGGCTCGCGCCGTGATGCAGGAGAGGTGGCCGAGTGGTCGAAGGCGGCACATTGCTAATGTGTTGTGGGCTCAAAAGGCCTACCGCGAG
>VGIY01000296.1 GCA_016867695.1 Candidatus Eiseniibacteriota bacterium
TACTCGAACGCGATCTCCACGTTGGTCCCGTTCTCAAGAGCCGCGGGAGACGCGGGCGCCACCATGACGCCGTGAACGATGTGGATCGCCTGCGCCGGCCCGGACGATGCAAGCGTCATCGCCAGGACGACGAGAGCCATCCATGCCTGCGGGAAACGATTGCGCGTGATCGACATGGGCACCTCCGGGGCGGCAAGACGCCTCTTCCCTCGGGCCGCGCCCGCCGGTGCGCGACGGCGGCCCCGCCCGATCGAGAACCTGCGAAGCCCAGGCTAGACCCGCACGCCGGTGCGCGCAATCGCCCCTTTCCGCGGCGGCGCTGCCTCCTGCCGCGCGCGGCGCCGCTCGCGCCGCGGCCGCTCTCCCGCCGCGGCCCTCAGCCCTCTCGGGCCGGAGAGACGGGGCCCAGGGCGACGACCTGCTCGGCCAGGGCTCTCATCCGCTCCGCGGGGGGCAGCCCCATCTCGTTGATCATCATCGCCTCGTAGGCGTGATAGCCGGCGAGCGCCTCGCGACGATGTCCGAGGCGCAGGTGCGCCAGCACGAGGTACCGATGGTGGCTCTCGCGGTAGGCGTCGAGCGCCAGGGCGCGGCGGCTGAGCAGCGCGAGCTCCTCCCACTCGCGCGCGGTGGCCCGGATCTCGAGGAGGCGCTCCATCGCGCGCAGCACCCGGTCGCGCAGGTGCTCCCTCTCCGCCGCGGCGAACTCCTCGTAGGGGTGTTCGACGAGGAAGTCGCTCCGATAGAGGGCCACCGCCTCCAGCAGCCTCTCGCGCGCCCGCTCCTTCTGTCCCGTGTGCCACAGGCGCTCGCCCTGCTGCAGCGCCGCCTCGAGATCCTCCACGTCGTAGGTCAGGCCCTCGCCGGGATCGAGGCGGCAGCCCTCGTTGCGGAAGCGGACGTAGCTAGACCGGTGGGGTCCCGGCAGGCCGGGCTCGAGCGTCCGCCGCAGGACGTGGATCGTCTGGCGCAGGCTGTTGGCCGCCTTCTCCGGCTCGGCGTCCGGCCAGAAGGTGTCGAGCAGGACATCGCGCGGCACCCAGCGGAACCGGTGGACGAGGAGCAGCAGGAACAGGCGCAGCGCGCGCGCGGATCGCCAGCCGCCGTGGGTCAGGCGGTGCGGCCCCGCGTGGACTTCGAGCTCGCCCAGGGCGCGGATCCGCAGGGGCGGCGTCGACTCGTCGGCGAGCTCCGCCACCGCCTCGCGCGCCGCGCGGCCCGCCTCGCCCGACCGGACGGCGGCCCGCTCGAGCGCGGCGCGGGCGCCATCGCCGCCGATCAGCGAAAGCGCCACGACGGCGCGGCCGCGGCTCTCGGGCGCTCCGTCGCCGAGGAGCGCCGCCAGCGGGGAAACGGCCCGCGGCCCGAGGGCGACCAACTGGGCGCACGCGTATTCGACCTCGACGCCCTGGCGCAAGGCTTCGACCAGGAGGCGCGCGCCCGCTTCGGGCTCGACCTCGCGCAGGAGGAAGTCGTGCTCGAATCGCGCCACGCCCGCCATCAGCTCCTGCAGGATCCGCCGGCGGCGCTGCGGCGGCAGCGCCTCGGCGGCGAGGCGCAGCAGCAGGGCGCGGTGGAGCTCATGGCGGGCACCGATGCGGCGGAAGATCCCCTCGGCCCGGCGCCAGGCGCGGCAGGCCGGCTCGGGGGCCCGCTCGAGCTTGCCGAGCAGCAGGTGGCACCTGCCGATCGGCCAGGGCACCTTGGCGGCCAGCGCCGAGGCCAGGGCCGCGCGGGCGAGCAGGCGCGCCGCATGGCGATTGCCCTGAGCCAGGCAGACCTCGGCCAGACCGAGGCGGGGCATGACCGCGAACTCCTGCTCCGCGAGCGCCTCTCCGATCCGCAGGACCGTCTCGAACTGCTGCCGGGCCGGCGCGAGGCTGCCCTCGAGCAAGGCGATCCGCCCCAGCGTCTGGCGGCTGTGCGCCTCGACCGAGGGATACTCCAGCGCCTCGGCGAGGCGCAGCCCCTCCGCCGCCTGGACGAGCGCCTCGCGGGTCTCGCCGATCGCGAGCGTCAGGTCGGCCAGGAGACAGAGCGCGTAGCAGACCTGGCGACGATCGCCCAGCTTCTGGAACGCGACCAGCGCCTGCTGGACGGTTTCCCGGCCGAGGCGGTAGTCACCCCGCGTGCGATGCACATTCGCCGCCAGGAGACACAACGCGCGCGCCTCCCCGAAGCGGTCGCCGCGGCGGCGCAGGATGGCGACCGCCTCGGCGAGTCGCGTTTCGGCCTCGTCGATGCGCCCCAGTTCGCACAGGGAGACGCCGACCAGCACGAGCGTGCCCGCGCGCGTGCGCCAGTGCCGCGAGCCCGGCTCGGCCTGTGCGCGGCGGAACAGGGCGAGCGCGGCGGCGTAGCGCCCCCAGCGGCAGTGCAGGCGCCCCAGCAGCCGCAGCAGCTCGGCCCGCTGCCTGCTGGAGGCGGACAGCCGCAGCGCCTGGCGATAGCGCGCCTCGGCCTCGTGCCAGCGGGCGCGCACATCGCAGAGACGGCCGAGCACGAAGAGCGCTCCGGGATGGCGCCGCAGATCCCCTTCGGGGATGCGGGCGAGCGCGCTCTCGACCGCCTGGTACTGGCCCGAGACGAGCAGGTCCTCGCCGGCGCGCTCCACGAGGCGCAGGGCCGCTTCCGGGTCGCCCGCCTCGGCGCTGGCGGCCAGCGCGTCGGCCCACGCTCCCGAGCGGGCGAGGGCGCGGGCGGCGCGGCGATGCAGCCGCCGGACGCCCGCCGGGGAGTGGCGCCGCCGCAGCTGTTCGAGAAGGAACTCCCTGAACAGGCGATGATAGCGGAAGCCGGGCGACTCGTCCCCCGCGGCGAAGGTGAACAGGTTGCGCTCGCAGAGCCGCTCGAGGACCGTCCGGCTGTCGGACCGCTCGAGGACTTGATCGCAGAGCGCGGGATCCAGCCTCGGCAGCAGCGCCGAGCGGCAGAGGAAGTCCTGTGTCGGCGGGTCGAGTCGGCGCAGGACCTCGTCGGCGAAGTAGGCGAACCAGCCCGTGCCGGCCGCCGCGACGCGCGCCAGCGCGGCATCGATCGCCGGCGCGCTGTCGGCCTCCAGATTCTGCAGGAGGATCTCGACGCCCGCCGCCCATCCCTCGGTGCGGGCGACGACGCGCCGGAAGACGCTCTCCGGGTGGGTCGCGCCGGCAAAGCGGCGGCGGTAGAGGGCGGCGACCTCTTCGGCCGTAAGCCTCAGGTCGTCGGCCGTCAGCGCCGCCACCTCGCCCCGGGTGCGCCACTTGGTGGTCCCGCAGTCGATCGGCTCGCGCGAGGCCAGAATGAGCGTCCCCTCCTCGGGCAAGAAGCGGATCAGCCGCTCGAGAAAGCGCAGCACCTCGGGCGCGCCGGCGGCGAGGTGGAGATCGTCGATCACGAGCAGGGCCTGCCGGCCTCGGGCTCGCAGCGCGCGGACGAGCAGGGCGAGCACTTCCGCCGCCGAGGCCGTCCCCGCGGCGCCGGCGCCTCGGGTGCCCGAGGCGGCCGGGGGCGTGCGCGCCTGCTCGCCCGCCGGCTCGCGCGAGTCGGCAAGGCAGACGAGGTGAGCAAGGAAGGAGGCCAGGTCGCCGTCCGACTCGTCGATCGAGTACCAGAGGCACTGCGGACCGAGCTCGCGGGCGCGCGCCGAGAGAAACGACGTCTTCCCGAATCCCGCCCCGGCCGCGACGAGGGCGAGCCGCTTGCCGCCCCACTCGGTCCATAGCCGGTCGAGCCGCTCCCGGGGGATGTAGGACGCGGGCAGCGGCGGCGGAGTCAGCTTGGCTGGCAGGATGGGTATGCTCATCAGCCGTCCGTTCATTCCCCGCGACGGGGCCCGCGGCGCGCTCCGCTACCTGTTGAATGCCCTAGAGGATACAGAATCGCGCCGGGGCGGGCAAC
>VGIY01000297.1 GCA_016867695.1 Candidatus Eiseniibacteriota bacterium
CTCCCACTTCTGCCCCACCTCCGCGGTGAGTTCCGCGCTCGCAGCATCCTTGCGCTTCCGGAGCTGCTCCAGTTTCTTCTCTAGCCGGTCGCGCTCCCCCCCGCGACCGATGTAGGTCTCGATGTGGGTCCCGGACCCGTCGAGGAGCGCGACGCGAACCTTGTCCAGGATCCCATCCTTGTCGAGACCGAGCGCTACATCCAGCGGCGTGTCGGCGGGCACGTTGTCCGGCAGCTCGAGCCAAATGGTGAACTGGAGCTCGTTCTTGCTCGCGACCAAATCGAACCCGGCGTAGACGGGGACGCGGAGACGCTTCAGATTGGGGCTGGGTGTGCGGAAGTTCTTCTTCACCGGCTCGGGCGTGGGGAAGGTGGAACCCTTGGAAATGATGACCTCGAACTTGTCTCCCTTGGCCTGAATGCCGTAGTGCATTCCGGTGACTTCGACGGTCCCTCCGGTCGTCAGGGGTTCACCGCAACCGTCCACCTCGCACACCATGTTCTGGCCAGGGTTCTCATGCCCCTTGGGACACTCCACCTTCTCTCCCCACTTGGCGGACAGAGCCGCCGCGCCGAAGGCGACGCACTTCATCGGATCCACGTTCATCATCAGTTTCTGCTCGCCGAAGACCTCGGCCAGCGACTTGCGCACCAGCGGAATGTAGGAAGACCCGCCGACCAGGATCACATGATCGATCTGCTCCGGGGTCATCGCCTCGCCGGCGTTCCTGATCGCCAGCCGGACCAGCTCGATGCTGCTCGCCACGTCCGCCGCGATCATCTGCTCGAACTCGGCGCGAGAGAGCTCGACCTCGATATCGATCACGCGCCCACCGACATCGGTAAGCACGCCGGGAATGCAGATTGCGGCGCGGCCCATGCAGGAGAGCGCTTTCTTCGCCTGCTCGGCCCGTTCCTTCAGCTTCACCATGAAGTCCGGGCGCTGGCGAGCGTCCATGCCGTAGACACCTTGAATGTGCTGCAGGACATGCTCCATGATCCTGCAATCGAAGTTGTCTCCCCCCAGCCACATGTTGCCCTCGATGTCTAGCTGGGCGAAGATGTTGCCGACAATCGTCAGCACGCTGACATCGAAGGTGCCGCCTCCCAGATCGTAGATGAGGATGGTCCTGGAATCGTCCTGGCCGAGATTGTCGATGCCGAAGGCGATGGCCGCGGCCGTCGGTTCATCGAGGATCTTCTGCACTTTGAGCCCTGCAAGCAAGCCGGCCTTGCGCGTGGCATCCTTCTGCTTCTCGGTGAAGTAGGCCGGCACAGTGATCACCGCGTACTCGACCTTGTCGTTCAGCCGGAGCTCCGCGTCCTCCTTGGCCTTCTTCAGGATCATGGCCGAGATCTCGATGGGCGAGTACTGCTTCCCGTCCATGACGACCCGCAGGTCATCGTCGGTACCGTCGGAGGGCTCGACGATGGCGTATACGTGGTGCTTCCGGACTTCCTGCACTTGTTGATCCCGATAGCCTCGTCCCATGAGGCGCTTGATGGACAGGATGGTGTCCCGCGGCGCCAGGAGCATCTGATCTAGGGCCCGCTGCCCCACGGATGTCTTCTTCTTGTACGTCCCGACCACGGACGGGGTCAGGTCCTGGCTCTCGACATTCTGCAAGACTCTGAGATCCTTCCCCCGGATAGCTGCCACCGTGTTTGAGGTTCCCAGATCGATTCCAATTGCCACTCCCATGCGGGCCCCCTCCTGATTGCATTGCCTCGCACCCCCTGGGGGCGCGACCGCCTCCGTTCAGTTCTTGACCGCTATCACCAACGATCTGCGCAACACATCTCCCTTCCACATGTAGCCTCTCCGCTGCTCGGTTAGGATGGTTCCATCCTCGAGCTGGGGTTGCTCTTCCGTCCCCACGATGGTGTGGAAACCCGGAAGCGCCTTTCCCTCGGGCGCTTCGATGACGACCACGCCGCGGCTCTTCAAGTGATTGTCCAGCACCTTGCGCACCGCTCGGAAGTTGCCGATCCAGATGCGAGTCTGCTGATCAGCGTTCGCCTCGCGGGGGGCGATGTTGTCGAAAACACGGTCGAATCCGTCGAGAACATCCAAGCAGTCCAGCAGGAGCTGCATCTGCTCTTTCCTGGCCTTATCCTGCGCGTTCGACAGCTCGACCTGAAGGCTGGCGACCTTGCGGATCAAGTCGACCTGGTCATGGCGGACGGCCAGCCAGCCGCGATCCTTGGAGTCACTGCTCACAGGGTACCCCGCCTCTTCGTGACGGCCGCCTAGCAGTCGAAGGCCGGACGGAGCCGTATCTGCTTTAGCCCGTCCAGCGTCTGAACGTCGCCGATCCTCATGGCCAGGACCGTGATGTCACGGGTCTCGGTTGTCAGGTCCGTGCCTTCCAGGTCGCAGTACAGAGCCGCCGGCGTAGCGACCGGCGCGAACCGGAACTCGTCCAGGACGAGCGGCGTCGGTGCGACTTCCGTCCGATCGCTCTCCGGAACCTCCAGGAGATAGAACCAGATGTCGATCCGAGCCCGGGCCGCTGCGCTCTGGAGCTTGCGGGCCGCTTCCTGGGCCAGACCCAGGCGCGCAAGCTTCCGGCGGTCGCGCATGAAGCGCGGCAATGCTTGCCGGACATCCGCGAGCGGTGCCTCCTCGAGCAGCCCGAGCAACTCGTACGGTGTCTCCTGCGTATGGTTCGGATCCTTGATCATGGGGGCACCTCCGCGAACCTCAGAATCCCCGCTGAATCCGTCGGCGAATCTGGTAGAGCGCGACCAGGTTCCTCAGGACCGGAAGCAGCTCCTCATCATTGATGCTGCGGTACAGCGACTCCTCCATGTCCGCTTCGGCAGCGGCCCGGATCACGCCCAGCGCCTCCGGCTTGAGATCGAAGCAAGGCAGCATGACCGCCCGCTCGAGCAATCCTATGCACCGACCCACCTCACTGGTCGTGACGGGCTGAGTGAACCCTTGGAACATCGCATACGCCTTCTCGTTCAGCTCCACGGCTAGGTTCTTCTCAAACGTGCGATTGCCGGGCGTGAGACGAATGGCCTCTTCGAACATGGCGATGGCCTTGTCGTGGTTCTGCTCCCGACAACCGAGGTTGTTCAGGAGAGTAGCCAGACCGCTCTTGGCCCGGGCGTGACCCGGTCGCAGCTTCAGCACGCGATTGAAGTCGGCGCGCGCACCGCTAAAGTCCTCGGTTCGGGTCTTCGAGTCGCCGCGGTCGCACAGGTAGATGCAAAGGTACTCGAAGAGCGACGCGCTTGCCTCCGGCGCCAACGGCAGCTCCAGGGCCTTCTCCAGAAGGCCGATCGCCTGGTCAAGCCGCTCGGCCTTCCGCAGCCGCCCGGCCTCCTTCTGCGTCTCCCGGATGAGCTGCTCGGAGATCGAGCGCTCCAGAGCCTTGAACAGCGCAGCGCAAGCCGCACTCCTGACGGTCTTCTTGTTCCCCTCGCGCGCCTCGGCGTGGGCCAGCCTCCACGCCTCCAGCGCCTGGATGACCTTCTTCTGGGACACGAGTAGGATGGCCTTCCGGTCAAGTCCGACCGCCCGCAGGTAAGCGGCCTCCACGGAGCTGCGCGCTGATTCGGGCAAGGTACTCAGGTAGCGCAGCCCCTCGTCCGGCCGGTTCTGCTCTTGCATCAGAACGGCCGCCGTGCCGAGCCCATCGTTCGAGAAGTAGATGCGAAGCTGCAGGGCGCACTCGGCCCCCGCCGTTTCGGGCACATCTCCGCTCCGCTGGCGCAGCTCGTCCAGGAGCCCGAGTCTCCGGAAGAAGAGGACCCCCCCCGGCAGACTCAGAATTCCGCGGGGGGACTTCCCCGTCGGCAAGAGCCCCAGCGCCTTGTGCCAAGCAGCCGCAGAGACGCGCTCCAGGACGGCCGCCGTGAGGC
>VGIY01000298.1 GCA_016867695.1 Candidatus Eiseniibacteriota bacterium
GTAGCGATCGTCGCCGCCCGCCTCGAAGCAGAGCGCGACGCTGCGGTTGATCGAGTGCCCCACGCCCTCGCCGCCGCATTCGTACACGTCATTGCCCGCGCCATCGAAGAGCACTGCCGCCGTGAAGTCGTGACCGAACGCGGGACCCCAGTTCTGAGTGACCGCGTGCACATCGTCACCCGACTCATCGACGACCGCCCCGATGCAGAAGTGCGCGCCTGAGGCCGAGGCCCAGCCGTTGGCGCGGAACTCGTCGTTGCCCGCGCCGTCCCAGACGAGCCCGGTCCCGAACCAGTAGCCGCAGCCTTGCGCCCAGTTGCCGGCCGTGTAGCGGTCGTCGCCCTCGGCGTCGAGCAGCGCGCCGATGCCGGCGGCCCATGAATGCCCGTCGGCGCCGTCGCCGCGGCGGCCCATCGCGCAGCCTTGAGCGTTGCTGACCGTGACCTTGCCCTCGGTGTGGTACGAGGGCCGCCCGGTGACGGCGGGATCGACGACGGCGACATACTCGTCATCGCCGGTCCGGTCCGCGAGGACGCCCACGCCGCCGACGCCTCCGAACCCCTGCCCGTCGCTCCAGAGTTCGTAGCGATCGGCCCCGGCGAGGTCGATCAGGAGCCCGATGCCGAAGAAGCCGGCGCCCTGGCCGGAGTAGCGCACGCGGTAGTCGTCGTCGCCGGCGAGGTCGATCAGCGCGCCCAGGCCGAAGTGCCCCGCGCCTTCCCCAAGCGTGCCGGCGGTGTAGGTGTCCTTGCCGCCGGCGTCCAGCAGCACGCCGATCCCGGTCACGCCCGCGCCCAGGGAGAGATCGCCGCCGTCGTAGGTGTCGTCGCCGCCCAGCTCGAGCGCGGCGCCGAGCGGGAGGAGTGGCGAAGAGGCGCCGATGGGTCCGCTGTAGTGGTCGTCACCGCCGAGATCGACGACGAGGAACGCGCCCGACGGCAAGGCGAGCCCGGCGGAACCGGAGCCGGCGCCCGCACGACCCGTGCCGTCGACGATCACGCGCCCGACCGGCGTCGCGATATCGATGTGCAGCTTCTCGAGCGCCACCCTCGCGCCGACGCCTGAATCCGCTCCGCCCTCGCGGGCCTCAGACTCACTCCGCGCCGCCAGCACCTCCGGCTTCGGCGAGGTCGCTGCCGCCATCGCCCCAGCCAGCGCCAGTCGCGCGACATCGAGCGCCTCGACGGTCTTCAGTCCCGCGTACCAGAGGCTCGCCTCGTCCCAGGCGCGGGCGGCGTCGTCCATCGCCGGTTCGTACTCGAGCGCGTCGGTTTCCTCGGCGCCGAGATCGATCCTCGAAGCGATCCGCACCCTCGTCTCGAGCGGCACGTTGCGGAAGCCGAGGAGCGCCCAGCGGCGCGCCTCCAGCAGATCGAGGACGAGCTTGCCGAGGATCGCGCTCACCTCCGTCGGCAGCCCCTCGCACGCGGCGGCGAGATCCCGCGCGAGGAGCGGGTAGGGGGACTCCTGGCCGAAGGTGACGAACTTCGTCTGGCGGTCCTCCGCGCGCCAGGCCTCGAGCAGCGCGACATCGAGCGGCGTCGGCTCGGCGTGGAGGTTGGCCGAGAAGGCGCGCGTCGCCCCGTAGCGCTTGTTGACGCCGAGGTCGTGCACCGCCCGGTAGAGCGCGCCCGCGCCGCGCTCGCCCTTCGTGCCCGCGACCGCCTCGGGCGCGAGCGTCGTTCGCACGGTCGCGCCCATCGCTCGCACGAAGGGGACGATGGCGAGCGGCTCGGCGCAGAGGTCGTCGAAGTGGCGCAGCTTGTAGGGGATGCCCGCGGGATAGCGCTCCCAGTAGCCGCGCGGGCGCCAGCCGAGGTCGGCGCGCGTGAGCCCGGCGATGGCGAGAGCGTCGTCGAGGGCGTCGGGGGCGGTCGATGCTGCGGACCGGGCGCCCACCGAGTACGCCCCCAACGAGACGAAGAGCAGCACGAGGATCGTACGCATGGGCTCCCTCCGTAACGCGTCATTCGGGACAGCCAGGGTATTCACTTATGTAGCCGCGGCCGGGAACGGTCAAGCGTCCTGAACCGCGCCCCGATGCTGGTACGAGTTCCGCTACGGCCTTGCTGTCAGTCTATCAAGCGACCTCACCCTCCACCGCCCACGGCGAGGCATCCAGGTGGCACTTGAGATCCTCGGGCGCATCGAGAAGCCCCAGGAGATCGCCCGCGGGCACGCAATCCGGGAGCTTCGGCGCATCCGGCGAGCGTATGGGGTTGGCCGCTGGCGCAAGATGAAGGGGCTCGCGTGGATCCGACTCCCCGATGGCACGGTCGCCCGCGCCGAGGTACACTGGTATCAAGCACACGGCATCGGCCGAAGGGAACTCAAGCTCAAGCGGCTCGTGGCTGGAAGTGATGAAGGCACAATCTAGGACATCGCAGTACGTCGTCTGCGTGAGCAACAGGGGGTATGCGGCATCGCTTGTCGTGCGGCGTCTCTACCCGACGATCGCCGACCCCGGTGCCGCGGAGCGCGGTCTCCTGCGCGTGATCGACGAGTCCGGAGAGGGCTACCTGTACCCGACGCGGCTGTTCGCCGCCGTCGGTCTATCGGCCGCGGTGGCAAGGCGGTTCCTGGCCGCCGCGCGGCCGGGGCGCTGATCTCCGGCAGCCGGCCGAGGCAGTCGGCAGCCGCCCGAGATCCCTCCCAATCAATTGCCAAGTCTGTGGTTGGGCGATTCCGCCGGCGTCACCGCCGGCGTCCCGCCCTTGCGCCGTCCTCCTCGCTTATTCAAACTTCGGGCCGAAGTCTTAATAGCGCCTGCGCCTGTCAAACTCCCCTGAACACGGGAGCGGCGCGATGAGGCGCGGCCTGGGAGGACGGCAGTGAAGTCACCGGATCGCGACGGCAGCCAGCCCCCGAAGCCCGGGGCCCCCTCGAAGCCCCCCACGCACCGCTGGGCCTTCGCCCCGCGTTTCCGCGCCCGCGCCTTCGGCTGGCGCTCGCAGCCGGCCATCCAGCGCGTCAAGGAGGCCGTGGCCGAGATCCGGAAGGTCGCCCGGCGCGATCCTCTTCTCGCCGCCGAGGGCGCGGTGCGCTTCCTCGAGAAGGTCTCGCCGGCGCTCCAGCGGGTCGACAGCTCCTCGGGCGCCATCGGGACGGCCGTCAACCACGCCATCGTCGAGCTCGCCGCCGTCATCTCGCAGGCCCCGGCCGACCGGACGACCCGGGAACGCTGGCTCGAGCGGCTCTGGCAAGCCCATCAGGACGACGACATCCCCTACATCGAGATCCTCGCCGACTGCTGGGGCGAGCTCTGCGCATCGCCGGAGCTCGCCTCGGAGTGGGCCGATCGAACGAAGTCGGTCGTCGAGATGATGTGGGGGCCGCTTCACCGGCCGGGCGGGCACTTCCACGGGCTGCCCGCGTGCCTGTCGTCGCTCCTCGCCGCCGGTCGCCACGAGGAGCTGCTGACCCTCATCGAGAAGTCCCCCCACTTCTGGTGGCACGACCGCAAGTTCGGCTTCCGCGCGCTGGCCGCGATGGGGCGCGTCGACGAGGCGATCGCCTACGCCGAGGCGACGCTCGCCAAGGACGAGCGTCCCTACGCGATCGCGCGGGCGTGCGAGGAGGTCCTCCTCCAGGCCGGGCGCGGCGCGGAGGCGTACGGGCGCTACGCGCTCCTCGCCAATCAGAAGACCACGAACCTCGCCACCTTTCGCGCGATCGTGAAGAAGTACCCGCACCGGGAGAAGGCGGCGATCCTCTCCGACCTGATCGATGCCACCCCCGGAGAGGCGGGCAAGTGGTTCGCCGCCGCGAAGGACGCGGGATTCCTGGAGCTGGCCGCGGATCTTGTCCAGCGCTCCCCGTGCGACCCGCACACGCTCAACCGCGCCGCCCGCGACTA
>VGIY01000299.1 GCA_016867695.1 Candidatus Eiseniibacteriota bacterium
GGGCGCCGCGGTCCCGCTCGCCGACGTCGCCTCCATCTCCGTCCAGCCCGCCGCGAGCGAGATCAAGCGGCGCAACCTGCAGCGCACGATCATCGTCGGCGCCGACATCGACAAGAGCCGGACCTCCGTGGACCGGGCCGTGAGCCAGACGACCGCCCGTTTCGGCGAGATCTCCGGCCGCTATCGGGACGTCCATCTCGAGGTGGGCGGCGAGTTCGAGGAGTTCGCGACCGCCTTCCAGGACATCGGCAAGCTCTTCCTGATCGGGCTGGTCCTGATCTACCTCATCCTCGGCACCCAGTTCCGCTCCTACATCCAGCCGCTGGTGATCCTGACCACCGTGCCCTTCGGCTTCATCGGCGCGATGATCGGGCTGTTGGTCACCGGCGACAAGTTCGGCATCGTGACGCTCTTCGGCGTCGTCGCCCTCGCCGGCATCGTGGTCAACGACTCGATCGTGATGATCTCCTTCATCAACAACGCGCGCCGGGCGGGGCGCGACCGCTGGGAATCGCTGATCGAGGCGGGCAAGACGAGGCTGAGGCCGGTCATCCTCACGTCGGTGACCACGATCGGCGGACTGCTGCCCACGGTGATCGGCATCGGCGGCAGTTCGGCCGTCTGGCGGCCGCTGGCCAGCACGATCGCCTGGGGGCTGGTCTTCTCGACGCTGCTGACGCTCCTGGTCATCCCCTGCGTGATCTCGGTGCTGGACGATCTGAAGCTCAAGGCCGGCAAGGCGCTCGTGCGCGAGGGATGACCGGCCCGGAGCGCCGTGGACGGCGGAGGCGCAGCCGGCCAAGGGCCGGAAGCGCGGCCGAGGGCGACTACTCGACCCGGACGCCTTCGTACATCAACGAGTCCTCGAGTCGACGCGCCGGCCGCTCCGCCCGCGAGGCGTTGCAGGTCAGCATCAGCCCGCGCGAGGCATGGAACCTGAGCCAGGTCTGCAGACAGGTCGTGTCTCCGCGCCAAGGTCTCGCGTGGCCGTACTCGCAGTTGCGGCAGATCGTCGCCACAGCGGCGTCGCGGAAGTTGTCCCAGTTGAGCCCTTTCATCGGGACCCCCTTTCGTCGAAGCTCTCCCGCCCGCCCCTGCCCAGATGAGGCTTCAGGAAGGGATAATCTTCACCCACCAGAGCCTCCAAGAACAGAATATCGACAGCCTGGACCTGAATCCAGGATATTCTGCACGGCTGATAAGTCCGTATCTCAAGCATTATGAAGCCAATCCGAGATTATCACAAAGACGGTGGTGCACTGCGAATAACTCTTGCATATCGGTGCCGGTTATATAGAATTATCTCGTTGTTCCGGGCCCGAGCGTCAGGAGCCCGGCGGACGGCGGAAGGCCGCCGGGACGAGGCGAGGTGATCCATGAGCGCCCAGGCGTCCGATTCCCAGGGACTGCAGGCGACCCCCGAGGAGTGGCGGGGCGTGGCCCGCGGGCTGCAGGCCCATCTGCTGCAGACGGGCCGCCACCAGAAGGACTTGGCCGCCGCGGCCGGAGTCGCCGCTTCGAACCTGAGCACCTACCTCAACCTGCGTCGCCTGCCCAGCGCCGCCATGGCCGGGAGAATCATCGCCGCCGCCGTGGAGAGCCAGGGCGTGACGCCGGCGATGGTCGCCCACTGGAAGCGCCAGGTCGACGAGGCGGAGATGCGCCTCCAGGAGGAGCTGGCCAAGCTGGCCGGCAGCGGCGTCGCCCTGAGCGACGCCGAGCGCGACAGGCTCCTGGCGGCCGCGGCCGGCGACCGCGCGCTGGCGCGCAGCCTCCTGCGCTTCTCCGACGAGATCCGCGCGCTCCGCTCCCGCTGCGCGCAGCTCGCCATGGCCCACACCGACGCCGCCCGCGAGTCGCTGGTCCAGTCCGCCGTCGAGGCCTTCCAGCAGGACCCGCAGATGCGCCACCTGACGCGCGAGGTCGAGCGCGACATCCGCCGGGCCCACCTGGAAGAGCGCCGCCGCCACCCGCATCCACTCCAGGCGCTGGAGTCGATCCTGGCCGCGGAGGGCGTCGCCGTCGAGCGCGTCGAGGCGGCCTCCCCCCGCTCGGGCCGGGGCCGCTGGGAAGGCATCCGCTGGCTCCTCAACCTGAAGGACTCGCGGCGGGCGACGATCAGCTCGAACATCCATCCCGAGCAGTTCCCCTTCGAGCTGGGCCGCGTCGTCGGCCAGTTGCGCATGATGCGCTCCCTGGGCAACGCCGCGCACCGGGAGGTGGAGGCCTTCGCCTCGCGCTGGGTCGAGGAGAACTTCCCCCAGGTCGCCGGCGGCACGCCCGAGCGCTCGCAGCTCGAGCAGGACATCGTCTGGCTGATCTTCCGCTCGCTCGCCGGCCGCTGGGCGACAGGCTTCTTCACGCTGCCCAGCGACCGCTTCGTCCGCCTGGCCGAGCAGTACGAGTACGACATCGATCGCCTGGCGGCCGACCTCGACGCCACCTGGGAGACGATCGCCAACCGCGTCAGCCAGCTCGACTCGGGGCTGCCGGTGCACTTCATCAAGATGGACTGGCGCGGCGTGGTCCTCAAGCGCAGCAGCTTCTCGGGGCTCGAGTTCGCGCCGCTCTACATGCGCGTCTGCGGGCGCTGGGCCTCGGCGCGGAGCCTGCTGACCGCCCAGGGCACGATCTTCCGCCAGCACAGCGTGTTCCCCGATCTCGCCGGAGAGACCTACTTCTGCGTCAGCCGCTCGGTGCGCGCGCCCGCCCAGCGCTTCGGCATGGCGCCGCTCGTCTACAGCCTCACGCTCGGCTGCCGCGAGGCGGACGCCGGGCGCACCGTCTACGCCAAGGAGTTTCGCAGCCCGCCGGTCGAGTGCGGCGTCACCTGCCGGCTCTGCACCGTGCTCAACTGCGAGAATCGAGTCTGCCCATCGGTCAGCCACCCCGGAATGGGCAAGTTCGACTTCGGACTGGTCTGGTCGGGGAAGACGATCCACGAGCGTTTTCCGGTGCGGGGATAGGAGGGGAGAGGCGCCGTCGAAGGAGCACGAAGGGGCGCGAAGAGCGGGCAGGGCGCGAAGGGCGCGGGCAGCATGATGCCCAGCGGGCCCGAGAAGCCTCAGACTCGCGAGGCGCCAGAGGAGCCTGAAGATCCCCTCCTCGACCCTACGCCTTCCTCACGCCCACCCAGACGCTGACGCCCTTCTCCAGCTCGAAGGAGTCGCTGCGGTCGGACGCGCCCTCGCCAGCTCCTACGCCAGCTCCTACGCCAGCTCCTACGCCAGCGGCCTCGCCAGCGGCTTCACCAGCGCCCGACCTCCCGCCGCCGCCCTCGACCAGCTCGCGCGCCAGCGTCTCGGCGCGGATGTAGTCGCCGTGGCGGGTGAAGATCTCGCACGGACGCGGGCCCGCCCCGCCAGCTGCCCCGCCGGCCGCCGCCGCCGCGGCGCCGGCGCCGGCGTCGGCGCCGGGCGCCCCGGGTGTCCCCGGCTCACCGGCAACGCTGTAGGCGACGACGATCCGATCGTCCACCTGGTACCCCGCCTGCTTGCGCAGGTCCTGGATGTGGCGGACGACCTCGCGCGCCCAGCCCTCCAGCCGCAGCTCGTCGGTAATCCGCGTGTCGAGCGCGATCAGCGTGTAGTGGTCCTGGGCGACGGAGAATCCCGGCTTCGGCTCGAGCGTCACCTGGTACTCGCCCGGAGCGACGAGCGCGCCGGCGGCGCTCAGGTTGCCGTCGGCGGCGATCGCGTAGTCGCCCGCCTTGACCGCGGCGGCTAGGACCTTCATCGCCGGACCCAGGCGCTTGCCCAGCACGGAGAAGTCGAGCTTGACCGTGCGCGAGGCGAAGCGGCCGGAGTCGCTCTCCGTGAGGTCGATCGCTTTCACGTTCAGCTCGTCGCGC
>VGIY01000300.1 GCA_016867695.1 Candidatus Eiseniibacteriota bacterium
TCGGCAGGCGGTCGATCTCGTTGGGCTCCTCGGCCAGGAGCAGGTCGAGCGCGATGCGCGCCTCGGCCACCCGCGCCGCGGCGTTTAGGCGCGGCGCGATCTGGAAACCGATGTGTCCGGGGGTCAGCCTGCGGCCGGCGAGGCCGGCGACGGCGCGCAGCGCCTGGAGCGCCGGCTGGCGGCCGCGGTTGAGGGCCTCGAGCCCGAGCGCCACGATCGCCCGATTGGCGCCCCGCAACGGCATCATGTCCGCGAGCGTGCCGACCGCCGCCAGGGCCAGGGCGTCTTCGTCGGGCCCCGCCCGCATCCCCCGCTCCGGAAGGGCCCGCCCGAGCCGGTCGAGGAAGAGCAGCGTCAGCCCCGCCGTGGCGAAGTCCTTGAACGGCGAGGGGCAGTCGGGGTGCCTGGGGTTGACGAGGTGCGTGGCCGGCGCCAGCGAGGCGGCGTCGCTGATCTCGTGATGATCGATGACGATCACATCCGCGCCCCGCGCCCGCGCCGCCTCCACGGCGGCGACATCGAAGGTGCCGGAGTCGAAGACGATGAAGAGCCGCGCGTCGGGGTGCTTGCGCGCGGCGTCGAGCGGCATGCCGTAACCGTCCGCCCGGCTGGCCGGCGTGAGGGCGGCGAAGTCGCGGAACCCCAGCGCGCGCAGGAAACCGGCGAGCTGGGCCACCGAGGTCAGCCCGTCGCAGTCGTAGTCGCCGACGAGGACGATCCGCTCTCCCTCCTGCACGGCGCGCGCCGTGCGGCCGGCCGCCGCGTCCAGGTTGCGGATCGAGCGGGACGCCGCCTCGAGCTCCTCCGGCCGGCAGGCGAGGGACGCGCGGTCCAGGCCGCGATTGGCGAGGAGCGCCGCCAGCACATCGTCGGCCGAACGGGGAAGGTCGGGGTTGCGGATGACCCAACGAGTGGCGGGCAGTGTCATGGGATCCCCTTCGTGGCGTGAGCGCATCGAGAGTCGCGGCGGATGATAGCGCACGGCGACGATCTGCGCAGTCGCGATCTGGGGGCGGGCAGGCCGGCGGGCAGGTCGGCCTTGACCGGGCCCGCCCCGCCCCCTATCCTCGAACGGATCCATCGCGACCCAGGCCCCCGAGAGAGGATCCCCACTCGATGACGGATGCGCCCTCCCCGACCAGCGTCGCGCGGCCCGGACCGCGCGGGCGGCGGCGTGCCGCGATCGCCCTCGCGCTGCTGGCGGCGGCGGCCGCTCTCGCCGCCCTCCCGACCTGCTCCCCCCGGCCGGCGCAGAGGCACGTGATCGTCGTCCTGGTCGACACGCTGCGACGCGACGCGCTCGGCTGCTACGGGAACGCCGACGGCGTCACCCCGAACCTGGACGCCCTCGCCGCCGAGGGCGTCCGCTTCGAGCAGGCCATCTCGACCTCGGGCTGGACGCTGCCGGCGGTCGCCTCGCTGCTGACCGGCACCTGGCCGACGATCCACGGCGGGATGGGCAAGGGCACGGCGGTCTTCCCCATCCGCGAGGGCCTGCCCACGGCGGCCGAGTGGTTCCTCGAGCGGGGGTACCGGACCTGCGCCATCACGAACGCCACCTTCGTCAGCCCCTACCTCGGCTTCGATCGCGGCTTCCAGCTCTTCGACCACCGCGACGCCTACAACATCATCATCCGCCGCGCCGACGAGACGATCGACGCGGCGCTCGACTTCCTGCGCGAGCACCGCGCCGATCCCTGCTTCGTCTTCGTCCACATCTTCGATCCGCACCTCGACTACGATCCCCCGGAGGACTACCGCACCCGCTTCACCCGGGGCCGCGAGCTCCCCGCCGCGCCGCTGTCCATGGAGGCCTGCCGCGCGCTGCAGTCCCCGGCCGGCCCCCCCCCGGCGCCCGCCGACATCGCCTACGTCCGCGGCGTCTATCACGGCGAGGTGGCTTTCGTCGACGCGCAGATCGGGCGGCTGGCGGACGAGCTGCGGCGTCTCGGCCTCTACGACGCCGCCGCGGTCGTCGTGACCTCCGATCACGGCGAGGAGTTCTGGGACCATGGGGGCTTCGAGCACGGCCACACGCTCTACGACGAGCTGGTCCACATCCCGCTGATCATGAAGCTGCCCGCCGGCGCGCCGCGCCCGGCCGCCCCGGTGGGGGCGCAGGTCCGGATCATCGACGTGCTGCCGACGCTCTTCGACCTGCTGGGCTGGCCCGCGCCGGAGTCCTTCGCCGGCGTCTCGCTGCTGCCCTGGCTGCGCGGCGAGCGCGGGGACGACCTGATCGCCTTCTGCGAGAGCACGATGTACGGATCGGACAAGCTCGCCTGGCGCGACGGCGCGCACAAGTACATCCACGACCTCGACCCCGAGGCGGAAGTCAAGTACGAGCTGTACAACTGGCGCGAGGACCCCGGCGAGACGGTCAACCTCTTCGATCGCGACCCTCACCTGGCCCATCGCTATCACCAGGAACTGGCGCGCTTCTACGAGGATCTGAAGAAGCAGGCCGCGCGCCTGCCGCCGACGCGCCTGCGCGACCTGAGCCCCCAGCAGATCGAGTCCCTGCGCAGCCTGGGGTACGTGCGCTAGGGCGCGGGGAGCGCCCGCCGGGCCCGTGGACCCGATCCCGGCCCCGGGGAGCTCCCCACGGGGTCCGCGCCGCCGGAGAGCCGCGGACCCGCCGCCCGAATCCCCCCTACCGGCCGTAGTACACGAGCGCCTCCGGCATGTGGGCCTCGAGGTCGCGGACGCGCCGCTCGTCGGAGGGATGCGTGCTCAGGAACTCCGGCGGCGCCCCGCCCGACTGCGCCGCCATGCGCCGCCAGAAGTCGGCCGCCGAGCGCGGGTCGTAGCCGGCCATGGCCATGAAGATCAGCCCCAGGCGATCGGCCTCCGACTCGTGCAGCCGGCTGTAGGGGAGCTGCACGCCGAGCTGCGCGCCGAGCCCGAACACGGTCAGGAAGACGGCCCGCGTCTGCTCCGACTTCTGCTCCAGCGCCTTGTCGAGCGCCATGCCGCCGAGCTGCGTCACCATCCCCTGGCTCATGCGCTCGTTGCCGTGCTCGGCGACGGCGTGGGCGATCTCGTGCCCGACGACGACGGCGAGCCCCGCCTCGTCGCGGGCGACCGGCAGGAGCCCCGTGTAGACGACGACCTTGCCGCCCGGCATGCACCAGGCGTTGACCTCGTCGGACTCGACCAGCCGGAACTCCCACTGGTAGCCGCGCAGGCGCGCGGCCTGCCCCTGCTCGGCGAAGAAGCGCTCGACGGCCTGCTGGATGCGGGTGCCGACGCGGCGGACCATCGCGGTCTGCTCGGGGTTGGTGCTCTCCCGCTGCCCGGCCAGGAACTGCTGGTACTGGTCGAAGCTGAGCGCGTAGAGCGACGGCGCCGGGATCAGGTTGAGCTGGCGCCGCCCGGTGATCGGCACGGTGGCGCAGGACGCCGCCAGCATCGCCAGCAGCAGTCCCGCGAGCACGAACCTCGGCCTCATGCGTTTCGACCGCATCTCCCCTCCCACTTCGGAACGCCGGGATCGAGCGGCACGCCCAGTCGCTCCGGGCGGCGCCCGCTCGCCGGTGCCTCCTGCCGCCCACCCCGGCCGCGGGCCTGCCGCCCCGTGGCCGCCGAGACTCTAGGCCATGGGGGCTTCCGGGTGCTAGCATCATGGCATCCGCGGCACACGGCGGCGACAGCTCGCCGCCGGTGTCAAGCCGGCGAGCAGCGGGGGCATGGCCATGGCCGATCTGCGCAAGGCGCTGAAGGACGCGGGAGTCGTCTCCGAGAAGGAGCTCCGCCAGGCGCGCCACGCCGACCGGGTGCGGCGCAAGGAGCTGGGCGAGGAGGGCCTCGAGGCGCAGCGCGAACACCGGGAGGCGGAGC
>VGIY01000301.1 GCA_016867695.1 Candidatus Eiseniibacteriota bacterium
CGACGGGCCGGCCGACGAGCTCCTCGCAGAGGTAGCGCTCGTGCTCGGTCTGCAGGTCCATGCCCCAGCGCACCGGAAACTCGAACGCGCGCCCGGAGCGCTCCAGCAGGCGCACCGCCTCGGTGTAGTCCAGGCGCTCGAAGCTCGACTCGATGAAGGTGTTGAGCCGCCGCACGCAGTCCTTGTCGATGCGCTGCTCGAAGAAGGCCATGTCGTCGGCGCGCTCGGCGAGGACCGCCCGGAAGATGTACTTGAGGAAGTCCTCGGCCAGATGCGCGTCCGCGTCGAGGTCGGCGAAGGCGATCTCGGGCTCGATCATCCAGAACTCGGAGAGGTGGCGCGGCGTGTTGGAGTTCTCGGCGCGGAAGGTCGGGCCGAAGGTGTAGACCTTGCTGAGCGCGAGGCAGTAGGTCTCGACATTGAGCTGCCCCGAGACGGTCAGGTACGCGGGCCGCCCGAAGAAGTCCTCGGCGAAGTCGACGCCCCCTTCAGGGGTGCGCGGCAGGTTCGCCAGATCGAGCGTCGAGACGCGGAAGAGCTGACCGGCCCCCTCGGCGTCGCTGGCGGTGATGATCGGGGTGTGGATCCAGTAGAAGCCCCGCTCGCGATAGAAGCGATGGACCGCCTGCGCCAGGCAGTCGCGCACGCGCGCCACGGCGCCGAAGGTGTTGGTGCGGGCGCGCAGGTGGGCGACCGTGCGCAGATACTCGAAGGTGTGGCGTTTGGGCGAGATCGGGTAGTTCTCGGGATCGTCCACCCAGCCGACGACTTCGATCCGGGCGGCGCGCAGCTCGACCGGCTGCTCCCGCCCCGCCGACGCGACCAGCTCGCCCTCGGCCTCCAGCGCGCAGCCGCTGACCAGGCGCTGCACCTCGGAGGCGTAGTTGGGCAGCTCCTGCGGCGCCACGACCTGCAGCGGCGCGAAGCAGGAACCGTCGCTCAGGTGGATGAACGAGAGCCCCGCCTTCGAATCGCGCCGCGTGCGCACCCAGCCCTGCACCGTGACCGACGCGCCCGGCGCGACGCGCCCCGCCAGGACATCGGCGACCGACACGACTGACATGGGACCATCCTTGTGGCTGACGAGACCCTGGCGAACCGTCCGAGTCGGGGGATTCTAGTCCTCCGCGCTCGGCGGCGGCAAGGCGTTCGGGGCCCGCTCGCCGCCGGGGGGCGCTTCGCCGTCCGGCCGCGGCGTGCCCGGGGGAGACGCCGCGGGGCGCGGAACGCTCCAACCCAGCGCGGCCAGATGCGCGGCGAGATCGGGCCAGAGGGGACAGTCGATGAAGGGCGGCAGGCCGAGGCGCGCCGCCAGTTCGATCGGCAGGGCCAGCCGCTCGGCGTGCAGCCAGAGGCGCGGCGCGCCGAGTCCGCCGCGCGGATCGCGGTGGAGCGGATCGCCGCCGCGGGGATCGCCGTGGAGCGGATCGCCGCCGCGCGGATCTCCGTAGAGCGGATCGCCCGCCACCGGGTGCCCCAGCGCCGCGAGGTGGGCGCGGATCTGGTGCATCCTTCCGGTCCGCGGAGAGACCCGCAGCAGGCTCGCCCGCGGGCCCGCGCGCAGCCGCTCGAACCGGGTCAGCGCCGGTAGCCCGTCCGCCCGCGGCAGCATGCGCCCGCGCGGGGTGCGGGCGAGCGGCAGATCGCAGACCCCCTCGCCCGGCGCGCGGCCGCAGACCAGCGCGAGGTAGACGCGCTCGACGTCATGCACGCGAAAGGCGGCCAGCAGCGCCCGGTGCGCCGCGGGCGTGCGGGAGAAGAACACGAGCCCCGACGCGTCCCGGTCGAGGCGGTGAAGGAGCCCCGGGGGATGCGCTCCGAAACCGCCGGCGGGCGTGATCTCCGGCGCCTGCTCGCGCAGCCAGGCGAGCAGGCTGGGCTCCCCGCGCAGCGCCGGGTTGGTCGTCAGACCGGGCGGCTTGGCGATGACGAGCACCCCGGCGCTCGCCAGGAGGATGCGCGGACCCCCTGAGCCGTCGCCGGCCGGCGCAGCCGGGCAGGGCGGCGACGCGCCGGGCCCGGCCCTGGCGATCGGCGCAGGCCCCGCGACTGCCTCGTCTCCCCACCCGGCCGCGATCTCCACCCGTTCGCCCCGCTTGACGAAGTGGCGCGCATCGCGCGCGGCGCCGTCGACCCGGACCGCGCCCGAGCGCAGCAGCCGCTCGATCGCGCGCCGCGACAGGTCGGGGCGCGCGAGGTAAAGAAAGCGGTCGAGCCGCAAGCGGTGTTCAGCCTCGCCGACGATGTGCATGTCCCGCGTTCTCCCGGCCGCTGCCCCGCAACCAGGCCCTGGGGCTGCTTCAGTGAGGCCGCCCTCCCCCGGTCGGATCGGGCCCGCGGCCGCGATTCTAGCCCCGCGCAGCGGGCCGAGCCACCCCCGGCGCCCCGGCGCCCGGCGGGCCGGGGGCCGGCCGGGGGCTTGCGCCGGCGACGCGCGTCGGCTATGGCGTAGTCTCGTTCATCGGAGGAGGTCCCTCATGCCCTGCTTCTTCGCCAGCGACATCCATGGCCGTCCCGGCCGCTACCGCACGCTCTGGCGTCTGATCGCGGCCGAGCGGCCGGAGGCTCTCTTCCTGGGAGGCGATCTCCTGCCCCATCACTTCGACCAGCGACTGCGGGAGGAGTTGGGCGTTGACGAGTTCGCCGGCGGCTTCCTGATCCCCGGCTTCCGGCGCTTGCGGGAGGAGCTGGGTCGCGCCTATCCGCGCATCTTCCTCATCCTCGGCAACGACGATCCGCGCTGCGAGGAGGAGGTCTTCCTGCGCGCCGCGGCGGACGGTCTCTGGGAGTACCTGCACATGGGCCGGGCGGAGCTGGGCCCGCACGCCGTCTTCGGCTACGCCTGCGTGCCGCCGACGCCCTTCCAGCTCAAGGACTGGGAGCGCTACGATGTCTCGCGCTTCGTCGATCCCGGCTGCGTCTCGCCCGAGGAGGGGCGCCGCACGGTTCCGGTCGCCGAGCACGAGATCCGCCACGGCACGATCGCCGGCGATCTGGCGCGGCTGACCGGGCAGGAGGATCTCCGCCGCGCGATCTGCCTGATGCACTCGCCGCCCTACGAGACGAAGCTCGACCGGGCCGCGCTCGATGGAAAGCAGGTCGACGGCGTGCCGCTCGACGCCCACATCGGCAGCATCGCCATTCGGCGGTTCATCGCCGAGCGCCAGCCGCTGCTGACCCTGCACGGCCACGTGCACGAGTCGACCGAACTGACCGGGGCGTGGCGGGATCGGATCGGGATGACGCACCTGTTCAACGCCGCCCACCACGGGCCCGAGCTGTCGCTCGTGCGCTTCGACCCGGGGGACCTCGCCCGGGCCACGCGCGAGCTCTGCTAGCGACTTGCGCGGCACTAAGGTGCTACGATTCTCCCGCTGATCCCGCGCGGTCGCGCGCGTCCTGGAAGGCAAGCCGCGGGAGGGTCTCGTGAAACACGCGCTCTGGCTGCCGGTCATCCTGTGGCTCTCGCCTTGCGCCCCCGCTCATGCGGCCGTGCTGGACATCCTCGCCGACGGCAGCGGGCCCTACGCCGATCTGGAGCAGGCCCTGGGCACCGCCCAGTCGGGCGACACCCTGCGCCTGGGCGACGGGATCTACACCGGCCCCGGCAACCGCAATCTGATCCTCGGGGGCGCGCGGCTCACGATTCTCTCCGCGAGCGGCGAGCCGGGCGATTGCGTGCTCGATCTCGAGAGCCAGGGCCGGGCCTTCCTGATCTACTCCACGCCCGCGACGCTCCTGCGCATCGAGGGGATCACGCTGCGCGCCGGGGATCCGCGGCAGCTTCCCGAGAACCAGCTCCGCGGCTACGGCGGCGGACTGGCGATCGA
>VGIY01000302.1 GCA_016867695.1 Candidatus Eiseniibacteriota bacterium
TGGAGGGAGCCCGGATCATCGTGCACATGGCCAACCTCGTCCTGCCCTACTGCCAGGAGGCGATGCCGGTGCGGTGTCTGGAGAACCGCATCTTCGCCGTGACGGCCAATCGCGTCGGCGAGGAGAGGCGCCTGGGAGAGACGCTGCGCTTCACCGGCGCCAGCCAGATCACCGGCCCCCTGGGGGAGAAGCTGGCCCGGGCGTCGGCCGACCGCCCGGAGGCGATCGCGGTGGAGATCGATCCCGAGCAGGCCGAGGACAAGGCGGTCACGCCGCGCAACGACCTCTTCCGCGACAGGCGACCCGGATTGTACAAGCGGATGTTCGGCGGCGCCTGAGCGCGGCGGCCCGGGGGAGGGCGATCAGTACCCGCGCGGCACGCTGGAGAAGACGCTGCCAAAGCCGAAGCGGATGTAGCTCTCCTCGATCCCGTGTCTCTCCAGCGAGCCGCGGCGCCCCCAAGCGAGCATCAGGTCGATGCTGCCGCGATCGCCCTGCACGGGGAGTCCGGCGCCCAGGCTGGCGCGCCACTCGTCGATCCCGTCGCCCTGCTCGTCGAGGGCGTACCAGGGGATCCAGGCGAAGCCCGCCCGCCAGGCGATGGTCGATCCGTAGCCGGCCCGCGGATGCGCGGAGCCGAGGCGCTCGACGCCAACGCCCCAGCGCAGCGTGTTGCGGTAGGCGCCGAGGCGGTGGCGCGCCAGCGCGGCCGGCTCGGCATCCTTCCATGGGCGCCCGACGAGATCTCCGCTCAGGCGCCAGCGGTCGCCGAGCCGCAGCGCGGCCCCCGCCCCGTAGCCGGGCGGGATCTCCACATGGCCCGTCTCCCGATCGGCGCCGCCGCCGATCGAGCTGCTGTACGACCCGGTCACCTCGAGCCGCGCCCCGCCGGCGACGAAGGCGCCGAGCGTCAGGGGCGCCAGGGGACGCACGAGCCCCCCGGCGGTGAGGAAGGTCCCGGGGTGGAAGCGCAGCTGGGTCCGCTCCTCGCCCGGCGCCCATCCCGCCGCCTGGGCGGGGTCGCCGAAGGCGTAGGAGACCTCGTCGCGCAGCGACCCGGCGTAGAACCCGAGTCCCGCCGCCAGCGCCCAGTCGGGATCCCGGCTCCAGGTAAGGGCGCCGGCGTAGCGCAGCAGCCAGCGCGATCCCTCCGAGCGGCGGCGGTCCGCGCCTGCCGCTTCCCAGCCGGTGGCCACCGGCTCATCGACCGCGTGGGCGCCGTCGGTGGCGGGCGTGGCCGTCAGCCTCAGGCCCAGGCCGCCCGGCAGGACCAGATGCGCGCCCAGCCCGGTGATGTAGGTCGACGGGCGGCGCGCCTCGTTCGTCCCGTCGCCGGTCCGGCGCAGGCTGGAGCCGAAGCCGACGTGGCCCATGGACTTGCGCGAGAAAGCCGTCGCCGCCGGGTTGATCGTGGCGAAGTTGTGCGCGTCGATGAGCCCGATGCCGGTCGAGCCGAGCGTCTCGCCGCGGGCATCGTACTCCTCGATCCACTCGCCCAGGGCCTCCCGGGCGAACAGGCTCTCCGCCGGGGCCGGGCCGGCGCAGAGCATCGCGGCGAGCAGGCCGAGAGCGCAGCCCCCCCTCGCCCGGATGCGCCGCGTCGCGCCCCCCGCCCGATGGCTCCCGCCCATCCCTCGACACCCCGCTCGCATGGCGACCTCCGCCTCGTTCATTCGCCGGGAGGCGCGCATCGCCGTCCCGGCCGTTCGCCCGCAGCTACCCGCCGAGCCTGTCGAGGCGGGGGGCGAAGCCGATCTCGATGCGGGGCCGGGACGCCTCCGCCCCGGCTCCCTGAAGCACGAGCGAGCGCAGCCTGTCGGTGGCCGAGTCGCTCTGCAGGACGAGCGTGCGCCGGTTGCCCTCGAGCAGCCCCTGTAGGTGCGGCCCGACGGCGAAGGCGACGGTCGTGTCTCCGGCGGCGACGGTCACGCGGTCGAGGAGCTCGTGGAGCGCCGCGTTGGGCCAGGGATCCGCCTGCCCCCAGTCCACGTCGGCGTCGAAAAGGCTCACGGTCATCGACTCACCCTCGCGAAGGCGCCACTCGGAAGCCGTGTCGAGCCTCAGCGTCAGCAGGCCGCGCAGGATCGCGTAGGCGGCCGTCCGTCCGGCCGGCGCCGGGGCGAGCGGCGGCGGGAGCTCGAGCCGCAGCATGGCGTGATGGACCAGCCCGGAGCTCACGAGCAGGGCCCCCTCCGGCAGCGCGATCGGGTCCCCCTCGACATCGATGGCGTAGGCGTCGGCAACCGCCTCGAGCGAGATCGTGCTCGTCTCGTCGCCCTGGATCTCGAGGACGAGCAGCGGCGTCGAGAGCGCCGCCGACGAGCCGGACGGCTGCCCCTCGCTGCTGAAGAAGCGCAGCCAGGCGCGCTCGCTGTCGCTTCGCGGGCGCAGCATCAGGCCATGATTGAGCGAGTCGGCCGCCTGCCACCTGCGCGCCAGGGCGAGCAATCCCGTCATGGGATCCGTCCCGGCGAAGAGGTTGGGCTGCAGCAGGACGCGTCCGGCCGCCGCCAGTCCCGTCGTGTCGATCGTCGCCTCGCCCCACGGGACGCCGGCGTCGACCGCGGGAGGCCCGAGGGCGTTCAAGCTCTCCTCGCTCCAGGATTCCAGGACCTCGAAAATGCGCACCGCGTACCGGCCCGTGCCGTCCGCCTCCGGCTCGTCGACGCCGCTTAGGTGCATCTCCATGTGCGCGGCGACGATCGTTCCCGAGGGGAGCTGGGTGAGATCCCAGCGCAGGAAGGCCTTGGCTGTCACCGACCCGCCCGCGCGATCGACGACCCCGGCCAGGAAGTACCCGGCGGCCCCGGTCGGCACGTCGACGCGGCTGAAGCTCTCCGCGACGACGAGCGTGTCGGCGGCGAGGCTGTCGATCTCGCCCAGCAGGCCGCGCGGAGCATCGCGCCAGGTGAGCAGCTCGTGCTTCTCGGAACAGGCGGCCGCGGCGAGCGCCAGCAGGAACACGCCGAGCAGCCGCCCGACCGGCCTTCCCGGCAGGCTCAATCCCATCGTCGCTCCTCATCTGCGCCCGGCACGAGGCGGCTGGGCGCGGTGGCCTCCGCCAGCAAGCGGTTGCGCGGCCTGCTCCGCGCGGCGTGAACGGCGCAGCGGGAGTCTACAGGCCGCCCGCGCGGGGCGCAACGCCGGGACGCGCCCCTGTGGTATCCGGGGCGCGCCTCTCGCCCGGGCTCCTTCCCCGCCCCTTTCCCAGGCTTGCCCGCGCCGGTCCGGGAACTTAGCATGCGTGGGTCTGTACGCCGTTCGATCGTCCCCGCGCTTCCACCGGCGTGTCGCGCGCGGGCGGGCCGACCGTCGAACCTTCGATTCGTGCAGGCGGCGGCGGGTGTTCGCGCATCCGCGAGGCCGCCGCCCGAGGAGTGTGCCATGCCGCGCAGCGAGATCGAGCGCTTCAGCGTCCCCTACCTGCAGATCCTCGACGAGGAGGGACGCGCCGACCCCGAGCTGGACCCCGGGCTGAGCGAGGCGCAGCTCCAGGCGCTCTACCGGACGATGCTCTTCGCGCGCAACCTCGACCAGCGCATGCTCAAGCTGCAGCGCCAGGGCCGCATCGGCACCTTCGGCCCCTGCACGGGCCAGGAGGCCGCCAGCATCGGCCCAGCCTTCGCGATGAACGAGCGCGACTGGCTGGTCACGGCGTTCCGCGAGCTGGGCGCGCGACTGTGGCGCGGCGAGCCGGCGATAAACAGCCTCGTCTTCCACAACGGCTACGAGGAAGGCAACCTGATCCCCGACGCCCGCCATCAGGTGCTGCCGATCTCGATCATCGTCGGTTCCCAGGTGCTCCACGCGGTCGGCGTCGCCTACGCC
>VGIY01000303.1 GCA_016867695.1 Candidatus Eiseniibacteriota bacterium
GGATCGCGGTAGGAGAGCATCGCCACCTGGCCGCTCAGCGGCGAGTAGAGCCCCATCCCGCCGTAGGCGCCTCCCTCGACGCGGACCTTCTTGTACAGCCAGGCGGAGTTCAGGTGCTGGGCCAGGGCGTGGAGCTGCGGCGCGAAGGGGTCGTTGTGGCGCGGCGCCGGATAGACGCGGGCGACGTAGCAGACCTGTCCCGGGATGGGCGTCGCCGGGTTCTCCCGGGGAAGCTCGGGCAGCGACGGCGCTCCGGCGCCGCCCCCAGCGGGCAGCGCGGCGATCAGCTCGCCCACCGGGCCCCGCAGCGCGGCCAGGCACTCGCCGTCGCCGGTGAGGTTGACCATCGCCCGGCCGCGGCGCAGGACGAATCCGCGCAGGCGGTCCAGCGCGCCGGCCAGGCGCCCGGGATCCTCGCCGTAGGCGGCGGCGATCTCGTTGAGGAAGCGAAGCTGGGTCAGCCCGTTCCACTGCTCGTCGCGCCAAGCCGAGAGCGACAGCCCCGCCGCCGCCGCGCGCCAGCCGTAGCGGTGCCCCGCCGGGGCCACCGAGGCGCGCAGCCCGTTGCGCCGCTCGGCGAGGACGTCCTTCAGGCGCGCTCGATCCTCGAGGTCACCGGCCAGCAGCATGTCGCGCACGACGGCGACCATCGCCGCGACGTTGCGCCGCAGGGCCCGCGCGTGGACGATCAGGAACTGCAGCGTTTGATCGCCGGCCAGCGACTCGTGCGTGTCGAGCTCCGCCTCGACCTGGCCGGTGACCAGCGCCTTGCGCGTGGCGAACTCGGCGTAGCCCTGCCCCGCCGCGCCCATGCCGGCCAGCGCCGCGCCCAGGAGCGGGAGATAGGGCTGCAGCTCCTCCGGGACGTCGCCGACGTCGAAGGCGACATCGAGATAGGCGATCGCGTTGCTGAAGAGCTCGTGCTCGAACAGGCGCACGCCGTCGAGGGCGCGCTCGCTCGTGGGGATCGATTCGACCTCGCGGGGGATCTCCTCCAACTCGAGCCGCGGCAGGCGGGCGAGATCCTCGGGGCGCTCCTTGGTCTGCTGGTCCAGGTTGAGCGCCTCGACGTCGGTGCGGACGGCGGCGAGCTCCGCCGCGGTCATCGCCGCCTGGCGGTCGCGCAGGCGCTCGCGCAGCTCCGCATCCCGCTCGGCGGCGAGGGTGCGGCTGGGCACGACGACCGCCCGCAGCCGGTGCGGGTTGTCGACGAACCAGCGCGCCAGCGCGTCGCGGAAGAGGTGCGGCTCCCGCGCCCAGCGCTCGCGCAGGCCGTTCATCAGCGTCGGGAAGCTGAGCGGCGCCAGCGGGTCGCCGCCGTGGAGCCAGGTGCTCATCACCCGGAACTGGAGCTCGAGCGAGAAGGGAAACGGCGAGCGGCGGACCTCGAGGCCCCGGTACTCCACCTGGTGGATCGCCGCCTCGAGCAGCTCGTCGGGCAGGCCCTCGGAGGCCAGCCGCCGGAGCGTGTCGAGCGCGAGCTTCTCGATCGCCTCGGCGTGCTCGGCGTCCGTGCCGCGCAGCCCGACGGCGAAGGGCATCTCCTTGTAGAAGGTCTGCAGGCCGGTGACCGGGGAGAGGTCCTCGCCCAGGCCCGAGTCGACCAGCGCCTGGCGCAGCGGCGCGGCGGCGTGGCCGGTCAGCGCCTCGGCCAGGACTTCCAGGATCAGGCGCTCCTGCAGGTCGGCGGTCGCGGCGGTCAACCAGGCCACGGAGACGGCGGCGCGGCGCTCGAGCGGATCGTCCGTGCCGACGGGGAACTCGGCCCGCACCTCGCGCGGCGCCGACCAGCGCGGCTGCTCGGCGACCGACGAGTCGACTTCGACGCGGTCGAAGCCCTCGAGCTGTCCGGCCAGGAACTCGAGGTGCCGCTGCGGCGGCAGGTTCCCGTAGAAGAAGAACCAGGCGTTCGAGGGGGAGTAGTATCGGCGGTGGAACTCGCAGAACTGCTCGTGCGTCAGGTCGGGAATCCGCTCCGGCAGGCCGCCCGACTCGAAACCGTAGGGCGTGTCGGGGAAGAGCCCCTGGAAGGTCTTGCTGTAGCTCACCCGCTCCGGCGTCGAGTAGGCGCCCTTCATCTCGTTGAAGACGATCCCGCCGACGGCCAGCTCCCCGTCCTCGCCGATCTGCAGGTGATGGCCCTCGCGCATGAAGGTGCCGCGCTTGAGCAGCGGGCGCAAAACCAGGTCGGTGTAGACGGTCGCGAGGTTGTAGAAGTCGGCCGGCACCTGGCTGCTGACCGGATAGCAGGTGAAGTCGGGCGCCGTGAAGGCGTTGATGAAGGTGTGCAGGGAGCTGCGCGTCAGCAGGTTGAACGCGTCCTTGACCGGGTAGCGCTGCGAGCCGGCGAGCACCGAATGCTCGAGGATGTGGGCGACGCCGGTCGAGTCGGAGGGCGTGGTGCGGAAGGTGACCGAGTAGAAGTTGTCCGTATCGTCGCAGTGCAGGTGCAGGAAGCGGGCTCCGGTGACGCCGTGGAGGGCCTCGTAGACGGTGGCGCGGATCTCGGGCACGGCGACGACGCGCAGGATGGCGAACCCGTGCAGCGACTCCCCGGGACGCAGGGCGGGCGGCGGACAGGACGGCGACGGCGGCATCGTTCCTCCTCGCGGATCGCAAAGGGCCTGGTCACGGCGCCGAGGCTGCCGGGACGAACGCTTCTCGCGCGCAGGCGAGAGGGGGATGCTAGCCCGTCGGCCGGCGGCGGATCAACCCGGGATCCGCTGCGGGATCAGTTCCTGGAGGCACGCCCGCCGCGGACCCGCTTCGGGTGACGCCTCCGCGCGGGCCCGTTTCGGATGACGCGTCCGTCCCGGCCACGCCGCGGGAAGCATCCGGGCGGGTCCCGTCTCGGGAGACGCATCCGCGCGGGACCCGCCTCGCCGGGGATCCGCGGAGCGGGAATTCGGTGGCCCGCCCGTTCCGCCGATGCTATGTATCGAGCCCGGTCAACCGCGGACAGAGGACCCGGCGGCGATGCGCTCATGAATGCCCCCCCGACACCCGACTTCCGGCCGCTCCGCGGCGGGCGATCGGGCGCCGGCTTCTCGGACGCCCGCGCCCGGGGAGTGGGCCGCGGGGCCTGGGCCGCGCTCCTGGGCCTGTTCGTGATCGCCGTCGCCCTGCGCGCGATCGGTCTCGGACAGCAGTCGCTCTGGATCGACGAGGCGTTCAGCTACGAGTACGCGAAGCCCGATGGCCCCCTGCCCTTCGCCGACGTCTTCGACAATCTCCACGGTCCCCTGCACGCCCTCCTGCTCCACCTCTGGATGAAGCTCGCCGGCCACGGCGAAGCCGCGGTGCGCCTGCCCTCCCTGATCGCCTCGCTCCTCGCCTGGGCCGCCTTCTGGCTCTACGCCCGCCGGGCCTGGGGCGCGCGCGTCGCCTGGACGGCCGGGGCGCTGCTGGCCGTCGCCCCCTTTCACATCTGGTACGCTCAGGAGTGCCGCAACTACTCGCTGCTCATCCTCTTCGCCGTGCTGGCCGAGTGGGCCTTCCATCGCCTGACGGCGCGGCGGCCGGAGGCCGGGGCGCCGGCCGGAGGCCCCGCCGCGCCGCCGCCCCCGGCGCGCGCCTACGCCGGCTACGGGCTCGCCCTCCTGGCGGGATTCCTGTCCAACCTGAGCATGGCCTTCTTCCTCCTCCAGCACGCCGTCCGGCTCTTCCTCACGGCCCGGCCCGCCGGAGGCGTGCGCCGCCGGATCCTGTGGACCTGGGCGCTCGTCGCCCTCTGCCTGCTGCCCTGGGCGATCAGCTTCTACGAGCACCAGGTGCGCCCCTCGCGCCTGCTCTCGACGGAGGCGGTCCCGGAGGAGGAGCGCCT
>VGIY01000304.1 GCA_016867695.1 Candidatus Eiseniibacteriota bacterium
ACGGCTTCCCCTCCTTCCTGATGGCCATGCCGCTGTGGCTCAAGCGCAAGCTCTGGATGAAGGAGCTGATCCTCGGGGAGCTCGAGGGCTTCCGCGGGCGGATCCTCTTCGCCGAACATCACGAGTCCCACGCCGCCAGCGCCTTCCTCGCCTCGCCGTTCCCGGAGGCGGCCATCCTGACGCTGGACGGTGCGGGCGAGTGGACGACGACGACCTGCGGTCGGGGCCGCGACAACGACGTCGAGCTGCTGGCCGAGCTGCGCTTCCCCCACTCGCTCGGCCTGCTCTACTCGGCCTTCACCTACTTCACCGGCTTCAGGGTCAACTCGGCCGAATACAAGGTCATGGGACTGGCCCCCTACGGCGAGCCGAAGTACGTCGACGCCATCCTCAGCGAGCTCGTGGACCTCAAGGACGACGGCTCCCTGCGCATGAACATGGCCTACTTCGACTACTGCGCCGGACTGAAGATGACCTCGTCGCGATTCGCGCGCCTCTTCGGCGGGCCGCCGCGCCGGCCCGAGGCCCCGCTGACCCAAAGGGAGATGGACCTCGCCCGCTCCGTGCAGGTCGTCACCGAGGAGGCGGTGCTGCGCATGGGCCGGCACCTGCACGCGATCACCGGCATGAAGCGCCTCTGCCTGGCCGGGGGCGTGGCGCTCAACTGCGTCGCCAACGGGCGGCTGCTGCGCGAGGGGCCCTTCGAGGAAGTCTGGATCCAGCCCGCCGCGGGCGACGCCGGCGGCGCGTTGGGGGCGGCGCTGCTCGCCTGGCACCGCTACCTGGGCCACCCGCGGCAGGCCGACGGCCGCCGCGACCGCCAGAAGGGGAGCTATCTCGGCCCCGAGTACGGCGACGAGGAGATCGGGGTCTTCCTCGAGCGCCACGGCCTGCCCCACGAGCGATTGGACCCCGCCGACATCCCCGACCGCATCGCCCGGCTGATCGAGGAGCAGCACGTCGTCGGCTGGCTGCAGGGGCGCATGGAGTTCGGGCCGCGGGCGCTGGGGGCGCGGAGCATCCTCGGCGACCCGCGCTCGAAGACGATGCAGTCGGTGATGAATCTGAAGATCAAGTTCCGCGAGTCCTTCCGCCCCTTCGCCCCCACCGCGCTGGCCGATCGCGCCGCCGAGTACTTCGACATCGACCGCCCCAGCCCATACATGCTGCTGGTCGCCCCGGTGCGCGAGCAGCGGCGGATCGCGATGACCGAGGCGCAGGAGGGCCTCTTCGGGATCGACAAGCTCAACGTGCCGCGCTCGGACATCCCCGCCGTGACGCATGTCGACTACTCGGCGCGCCTGCAGACGATCGCCCGCGAGGACCAGCCCCTCTACTACGACACGATCGAGGCCTTCCGGCGGCGCACGGGCGTCGGGCTGGTGATCAACACCTCCTTCAACGTGCGCGGCGAGCCGATCGTCCGCACGCCCGAGGATGCGTACAAGTGCTTCATGCGCACGGAGATGGACTACCTGATCCTGGGCTCGTTCCTGCTGGACAAGCGCCGCCAGCCGGAGAGCCACGCCGAACTCGATTGGCGCCAGGCCTTCGAGCCAGACTAGGCGCCGGCAGAGGCCGGGCCGGAAGCGCGCCGGACAGCGGACGGGGTGTCTGGAGGCGACGAACGAGGCTGGAGGGTTGGAGAGGCCGGCGGGAGCGGAGAGGCTGACAGGGATGAAGAGGGCGGCGCGGATGGACAGACTGACGGGGATGGAGCGGCCGGGGCGGATGGGGATGACCGCGGGAACGAACGGGGCCGCGGGAAGGGAGAGAGCGATGGGAACGGGGGCGGATCGGTGAGCGCGGAAGGGCCGGACACGGCGTCGCCGGCGACATCGGCCGCGCGCGACGAGCGCCGGCGCCTGCGCGCCTTCGGACTCACGGTCGGCGGCGCCCTCGCGCTCCTGGGGGCCCTCCTCGCCTGGAAGCAGCGCCCCGCGTGGCCCCTCTGCGCCGGGGCGGCCCTTCTCCTGATCGCGGCCGGCCTGGGGGCGCCCTCGCTTCTCCGCCGAGTGGAGCGCCTCTGGATGCGGCTCGCCATGGCCATGGGCTGGGTGATGACGCGGGTCATCCTCGGTCTCATCTTCCTGGTCGTCTTCACGCCCGCGGGCCTGGCCCTGAGGCTCCTGCGACGCGATCCGCTGGAGTTGCGCTTCGACCGCAAGGCGGCGAGCTACTGGCGCCCGCGCCGCGATCAGGATCGATCGCCGGCGCGGATGGAGCGGATGTTCTGAGTCCGCGCCCGAGGCCGGGGCGCGGGAACAGCGGAGGGAGCGATGAGCAGGGTCAGCATGCTCCGGGAGCTGTGGGACTTCATGAAGGTCCGCAAGAAGTGGTGGCTCGGTCCGGTGATCTTGATCCTCGTGCTGCTCAGCCTGCTGATCGTCTTCGCCGAGGGCTCCGCGCTCGCGCCGTTCATCTACGCGCTCTTCTAGCGCCGCGGCCCGGGCTCCGCCGCCCGCGCGGGCGGACCGCGGCCGGCGCGGCCGGCGGAGGCGGCGCGGGCGGCGGAGGTGGCGCGGGCGGCGCGGCCGGCGCGGGCGGCGGAGGTGGCGCGGGCGGCGCGGGCGGACCGCGGCCGGCGGAGGCGGCTTGACCGGCGCCCAGCGCACGCGCTACTCTTCGGTCGGATCCTGAAGGGCCCTCCGGTCCGGCCGCGAGCCGGTGAAAAGGGAAAACGGTGCGAAGCCGTTGCGGGCCCGCCGCTGTAATCGGGGACGGACCCCGCCATAGGCCACTGCCGAGCACTCGGCGGGAAGGCGCGGGGCGCCGGTCGATCCGAGAGCCAGAAGACCTGCCGGAGGGATGTCGAGGCGTAGTGCCAGGCCCGTGGTCGGCCGGCGTCAGCCGTCTCCGCCGTCCCACCTGACCCGCCTCGGGCGCGACACAATCCCGGGCTGTGTCCGGCGCCGCGATCTCCTCGAGGTCGGGAGATGCGGTCCAAGGCGGCACATCTGCGTGCGGCGGCGCTGCGCGCCATCCTCCCCTGCCTCTGCGGGATTGGGCCGCTCGCCGCCCCGGCTGCCGGCGCGGCGGCGGACACGCACGCGCCGCCCCCGCCCGCGGATGGCTCCGCCGCCGACTCCCTCGGCTCGCGGCAGCACCCCGATGACATCCGCTTCTGGCCCGTCCCCTTGGACACGGTCTTCGTCACCGCGCGCCGGCTCACACGGGCGCAGATCCTGGCGCGCGAGAGCGCCTTCGCCACCTACCTGCCCGTCGCTGGATCGCGCGGGCCGGGAGAGGACGCGGGAGACCTGCTCGAACGGGCCGTGGGCGTCCAGGTCCGCCGCTACGGGGGACCCGGCGCGACGGCGACCCTCTCGATCCGCGGCGCCGACCCGGGGCAGGTCGAGGTCTTCCTGGATCGCACGCCGCTGCGCAGCGCGAGCCGCAGCACGATCGATCTAGGCGCTCTCGATGCCGGGCAGCTCGAAGCGATCGAGGTCTACCGCGGCGCCCCGCCGGCCGACCTGGGCGGGCTCGCCTCCGGCGCCGCGGTGCGCCTGGTGACCCCGGCCGCGGCGGCCGCGGACGCCAGGCTTCGCTTCTCCGCCGGCAGCTTCGGCACTCGCGAGACTGGCGCGCAGGCGACGGGAGAGCTGGGCGGGGGAAGCCGCTACCTGCTCTCCTTCGGCAGCTTCACGACGCGCGGCGACTTCGAGTACATCGACGACAACGGCACGCCCGACGAGCCGGGCGACGATGTCCCCGCGCGCTGGACCAACGGCGACGTCCGCCGCCTGTCGCTGCTCGGCAAGTTCGCCTTCAACCTGGGCCCGGGGCGCGCCCTCGAGTGGTCGGGCG
>VGIY01000305.1 GCA_016867695.1 Candidatus Eiseniibacteriota bacterium
CGGCTGTTCGAGGCGTTCGTCGCGGCGGCATCGGCCCATCGGCGCGCCCGCGGCGGCGCAGCCTGATCGCTGCGGGAGTGGGGGCGTCGACCGCGGCCGCGCCGGCGGTGCCTGATCGCCGCGGGAGTGGAGTGGTTGGCCGCCGCCGCGCCCGCGCCGGCGACGGAATGGCCGCGCGGCCGCGAAGGAGCGTGGCCCGACCGGCGCCGCGCGGGACTCAGCGCCGCCGCCGCGCGATCCACTCCGCCAGGATCTCCTCCGCCTCTTCGGGCGTGAGGCCGCGGCTCACCGGCTCGCGGCCGGCGTAGAGGTCGACGCGGTCCGAGCCCGAGCCGACATAGCCGAAGTCGGCGTCGGCCATCTCGCCCGGTCCGTTGACCACGCAGCCCATGACGGCGATCTTCACTCCCGCTACGTGGCCGAATCGAGCCTTCAGGCGGGCGACGACGGCGGGCAGGTCGAAGTGCAGCCGGCCGCAGCCGGGGCAGGCGATGAACTCGGCGTGCGTCAGCCGGCGGCGCGTGGCCTGCAGCAGCTCGTCGGCGAGAGCGAGCAGACGGGCGGCGTCGGCCGCATCGGCCGCATCGACCGCATCGGTCGACTCGGCTGACTCGGCCGACTCGGTCGACTCGGCTGACTCGGCCGACTCGGCCTCCGCGGGCGACGGATCGCTCCGCGGGTCCAGATCGCCGGGCAGGGTGACGATCAGTCCGCTCGCGCCATGCTCGAGCAGGAGCGTCCCGGCCGCGACCGCGGCCACTTCCGGCTCGGGCGGCATGCAGGGCAGCACGCCCGGCGCCGTCGGATCGAACCGCGCCAGCGCGCGCGCCAGCGAACGGCCCGAAGCCAGGAGCCCCCGGCCGCGGAGACTGAACCCGGGAGTGCCCAGGCCCGCCTCGCTGGTCTCCCGCGCGAGGCGCAGGGCGACGATCTCCAGCGGCGAGGCTTCACCTTCCGCGCTTCGCTCCCGCTCCGCGTGCCGGACGCCTTCCCCGAGCTCGACGTGCCAGTGCAGGCGCGGATGCGGGCGCGGGGAGCCGTCGCCCCCGGCGGCCGGCAGGCGCCGCGCGGCCCAGGCGAGCCACGCCGAGGCGCGATCCATCCAGGCCCCGCCGCGCGCGCCGTGGCCGGCCGCGCCGGCGGCGGGGGGGACGCCGGCGGTGAGGAGGGCCTCGAGCGGCACGACCAGGCTCAACCCCGTGATCCCCTCGTGCCGCCAGGCCTCGGCGATCTCCTCCGGAAACGACGCCTGCGCGGCGAGCGGATCGGGCGAGTCCGGCCCGGCAGCCGCCGGATCGAACTCGACGCGCAGCGCGGCGGTCTCCGACCAGGGGATGCCGAGGCGGACGCAGAGGCTTTTCAGCCGCGCGCGCAGGCTCCGGGGCGGCGGCGCCAGCGGGCCGCGGACGCGGAGGAGAAAGGACTCGGGCCCCCGCAGCGGGATGCTTCCCGGTTCGAGCCGCGCGTCCGAGGCCGGCACGTGGGCGTGGGGCGCCTCGACATCGAGCCGCGCGGGGTCTGGGGACGCCCCATGCGCGCCGGCCTCCTCGCCGGCGAGGCGGCCGGCGTCGAGCGCGACCTCGACGATCGGCGCCGGCTGATCGGGCGCGGGTCCCGGCGCCGCCAGGCGCGGCCGCGGCCGGCTTCCGCCCTGCCCGCCGGGGACGAGTTGCGCGCCGCAGCGGAAGGGCGTCGCTCCGCCGGGGACGGACTGCGCGCACGCATCGTCGACGGCGCGCAGGATCGCCCGGCAGACGGGGATCTCCGCCGCCGGATCGCCGGCGAGGCTCACCCGCAGCGTGTCGCCGATGCCGTCGGCGAGGAGCGGACCGATGCCGACGGCGCTGCGCAGGATCCCCTCGGCGCCCAGGCCCGCCTCGGTGACGCCGAGGTGGATCGGCGTGTCCATGCCCTCGGCGTCGAGGCGTTCGACGAGCAGGCGGTTGGCGGCGATCATCGTCACCGGGTTCGAAGCCTTCAGCGAGACGACCACCTGATCGAAGCCGCCGTCGCGGCAGAGACGCAGGTACAGGAGCGCCGCCCGGACCATCGCCTCCGGCCCGTGCCCCGCCCGATCGGCGATGAACGCGGGGAGCGATCCATGATTGACGCCGATGCGCAGCGCGGCGCCCCGCTCGCGCAGCCTCTCGATCAGGGCCCCCAGCAGGCGGCGCGCGGCGTCGGCATCGGGGGCGAAGTTGCCCGGGTTGATGCGCACCTTCTCGACGTGCGCCGCGGCGGCGAGGGCGATCTCGGGCCGGAAGTGGACGTCGGCGGCGAGCGGCACGGCCAGGCCGCGGGCGGCCATCTCCGCCCGCAGCGGGGCGAGCGCCTCGGCGTCGGCGGGCGACGGCACCGCCAGGCGGACGAGCTCGCAGCCGGCGCGGGCGAGGGCGGCGATCTGAGCGAGCGAGCCGCGCAGGTCGCGGGGTGTCGTCGTCGTCATCGACTGCACGGCGATCGGAGCCGGCCCGCCGATGACGAGGGGCCCCACGCGCACCGGGCGTGTGGCGCGCCTCGAGTTCACGGCCGCCCCCCGGCTGTGCGGGCAGCAGCTGCCCCCCGAGGCCTCGGCTCCGTCAGCGCGTGCGGCCCCCTCGCCATCGGCTCAACCGTGCCGGCGGGGGCGCCGGGGTTCCCAGCGGCGCAGCAGGCCTCGAGGAGCGCCGGCAGGCGCCGGCGGATCCAGGCCGGGCCGGCGATCTCGAAGTGCGGCGCCCAGCGCAGGAGATCGAGCAGCAGGGCGTCGGGGTCGCGCGTCGTCACCTCCGCCTCGACGCCGCCGTCGGTGAGCAGCTGCACATCCCGGCGCCTGAGGAAGCCCTGCTCGAGCAGCTCGGAAACGACGCTCGCGTCGAAGCGCAGCTTGATCGCCAGCGGTTCGTCCGCCGGGGTCCCCGGGCCGATCCTCTCGCCCAGTCGCGCGCGCGCGCGGCGGCCGGTCGAGGCGGCAAACCCCGCCGGGCGTGGCGCCGGCGTCGGACCGGGTGCGGATGCCGGCGCCGGAGCGGCGAGCAGCGCCTGCACTCCCGCCGTCTGGCGGCGCAGAGACATCTCGAGCGCCGTGCCCGCCAGCGAGGCGCGGCGCCGGAGCGCGCGGCCGAGCGCGAGCGCCTCGTCGAACGGCAGGTCGGGCAGCTCCGGCACGAAGGCGCGGCCGTAGACGAAGATCTTCGTCGAAGGGTCGAAGATGATCGGCGCCTTGAACTCGTCGCGCAGGCGGGCCATGTCCCGGCAGATCGTGCCCCGCGAGACCCCCAGGTCGGCCGCCAGGCGCGTCGCGCCCGGCTTCTCCTCGTCACGGAGGGCGGCGTCGATCCAGTAGAGGCGGCGCAAGGTCTCATGGGCGCGCTTCATGATTTCCCCCTTGCGAAGGCCTGCGTCCCCCGGTTCCAATCGCGGCAAGGCGCGAGCCGGTCGGCGGGACGGCGATATCTTACGGTCCGATCGCACCTTGCATCAAGGTGCCGCGCGTACCGGGAGAACCGCCCCGGGGGAGGCGCCGCGTCCCGGCGCGCCGGGGGGCCGAGGGGGCGCGCGCGACTCCCGCCCAGTGACGGCGGGGGGTGGGCCGCTTCGCGGCAGCCGGGGGGAGGCGGAAGGCGGGCATGTCGAACCGCGGTCGCCCAGGAGGCGCCGGGTGCGGGCCCGTCGACCCGCCGGCGCGGCGTGGAGCCGGAAGAGGAGGGCGGATGCCCGCGGCAGCGAGCCGCGCTCCCCGGGGGAGCGGGATGCTCCTTCTCTCCCTGTGCCTGCTGCTCGGCTGCCCTTCGCCCGCCTGGGCGGTCTCCTCCACGCCGCT
>VGIY01000306.1 GCA_016867695.1 Candidatus Eiseniibacteriota bacterium
GACTCTCATCGGGTGCCCTCCCCTGTGCGGGACCTCGGGTTCGCGGATCTCATCCCCTTCTTCTCTACACCGGCGCTCTCCGGCGCGCAAACCCTGCCTTCTGCGAAATCGCCCCGGCGTGGCGTCCGCCGGGGCGGGCGCCGCCGCGGAGGCACGGGGGCGCGCCCTCACCCGGCGCCTCCGCGCGCCGCCGCGGAGGCGTGGGGGCGCGCCCTCACCCGGCGCCCCCGCGCGCCGCCGTCCGCTCCGCCCCGCGCGCCGGCCCTAGAATAGCTTGTAGGCCAGCCCCAGGCCCAGGATCTCCCGGAAGCGGCCACGCAGGTCGATCTCCTTGTCGTAGAGCAGCTCGAGGAAGAGCGAGACCTGGACGTACTTGGCCACCGACGCCGACAGCGTGTTCTCCCAGGCGACGTCGGGCGTCCTCCAGTAGTCCTCTTCCGGCAGGCCCCGCAACTCGTCCTTCTGCGAATGGAAGAACGCCTGGAAGACGCGCAGCTTGGAGATGTACTTGAGTCCTCCGCCGCCGAAGGTCTGGGCGTAGTCGGTCACCCACTCGAGGCCGCCGTCGGTCGTCGTGCGGCTGGAGAACGCCTTCGGCTCGAAGGAGACGACGTCGCGCTGCAGCCGCTGGCGCAGGGCGAAGCCGAGGCGCGAGTAGAGCTCGGCGCGATCGTCCTTGACCAGCGTCCGGCCCACGCCGGCCGACTCGGTGAGCAGGATCGGGTGCACGGCGCGCGTCACCCGGACATCGGGGCCGCCGGCGACGAGAGAGTCCGCCGGGTCGTAGAACTGGCTCTCGAAGGTCACGCCGGCGAAGGGATCGACGAGGTAGCCGAGCGTGGCGCGCAGCAGGGTCTCGAAGAAGATCCGGTCGGTGGACTTCTCGGGCGACTCCCAGGCGCGCTCGACCCGGCCGTCGTCCCCCACCGTTCGCGCTTCCCGGTGCGTCTGGCCGAAGGAGAGCTTGAGCGCGTTGCGCCAGTTGAAGCTGGGCGAGAGCTGGCGCTCGGCGTCGAGGTTGGCGACCCAGGTCCAGTGGATCGCCGCGTTCTCCTGGCCCGCCCAGGAGTTGCTGTAGGCGCTCTGGTTGAAGTTGATCCCCAGATCGGCGGCCTTCTTCCAGCCGGTCGCGGCCGGCTCCTCGGCCCAGGCCGCCGCCGCCGACAGGACGATCAGGCACACAATCCCAAGGCATCTGCGCATGGTCTGCCTCCCTCTTCCCCTGGAACGCGCTCCCGGGGCCCGGTGCGCGACCCGCCCCGGGCCGGGCGCAGGCGGCCCCGACCCCCTTTATGCCCTGCGGCCGGCGGTTCCGCAACATCCCCTCGCCCGGCCGGGCATCCCGCTGTCCGGATTCCAGTTACACCGCGGCTTGGCCGGTTGACAGCCCCCCGTCCTGGCGCGTAAGGATAGTGTCGAGGAGGGCGACCATGCGCATCCATCCGTTCGAGGTCACGCCCGCGCTGCCCGGGAATCTGGAGCCGCTGCGGGAGATCGCCGTCAACCTGCGCTGGAGCTGGGACCACGAGTCCATCGAGCTCTTCCGGCGCATCTCGAAGGGGCTGTGGGAGGAGGCGGGCCACAATCCGGTGCGCATGCTCGGCGCCGTCGACCAGGGCCGCCTCGATCAGCTCTCGCGGGACGAGGGCTTCCTCGCCCACCTCGGCCGCGTCCACGCGGATCTGCGACTCCACCTGGAGCGTCCCGGCTGGACCCGGGGCCGATGCCCCGGGCCGCCGGGCGCCTGCATCGCCTACTTCTCGGCCGAGTTCGGCATCACCGAGTGCATGCCGATCTACTCGGGCGGCCTCGGCATCCTCGCCGCCGACCACCTCAAGGCGGCCTCCGAGCTGGGCCTGCCGCTCGTCGGCGTCGGGCTCCTCTACCAGAAGGGCTACTTCGAGCAGTACCTGACCCCCGACGGCTGGCAGCAGGAGCGCTACCCGATCAACGACTTCCACAACCTGCCGATCACGCTCGAGCGGCTACCCGGCGGCGAGCCACTCCGCGTCCGGGTCGAGATGGCCGATCATCTCGTGGCCGCCCGGGTCTGGCGCGCCCAGGTGGGCAGGATCCCGCTCTACCTGCTCGACACGAACATTCCCGACAACGATCCCGCCGATCAGGACATCACCGACGAGCTGTACGGCGGCGACGGCGACCTGCGCATCCGCCAGGAGCTCATCCTCGGCGTCGGCGGACTGCGCGCCCTGAAGGCCCTCGGATTGCGTCCGACCGTCTGCCATCTCAACGAGGGGCATTCCGCCTTCCTGGCGCTCGAGCGCATGCGCGAGGAGATCGCCGAGCACGGCCTCGCGCCGGAGGAGGCCCGGCTGGCCGTCGAGGCGGGCAATGTCTTCACCACGCACACCCCCGTCCCGGCGGGCATCGACGTCTTCCCGCTGCGCCTGGCCGAGACCTACCTGGCCCCCTACGCCCGCCTGCTGGGGTTGGAGTCCCGCGAGCTGCTCGCCCTGGGCGCCGATCCGCATGCCGACGGCTTCAGCATGGCGGCCCTGGCGATCCGCATGGCGGCGCGGATCAACGGCGTCAGCCGCCTGCACGGCCGCGTCGCCCGGCGCATGTTCGCCCACCTCTGGCCCGGCGCCCCCGAGGAGGAGATCCCGATCACGCACATCACCAACGGCATCCATGTGCGCTCCTGGATCTCCCACGAGATGGCCAGCCTCTACGACCGCTACCTCGGGCCGCGCTGGACCGAGGACCCCGCCGACCAGACGGTCTGGAACGGCGTCGAGGAGATCCCCGACAGCGAGCTCTGGTCGACGCACGAGCGCCGGCGTGAGCGGCTCGTCGCCTTCGCCCGCCGCACGCTCGCCCGCCAGCTCGAACGCCGCGGCGCGCCCGACGCCGCGCTGGCCCTGGCGCGCGAGGTGCTCGACCCGGAGGCGCTGACCATCGGCTTCGCCCGCCGCTTCGCCCCCTACAAGCGCGCCGCGCTCCTCTTCCGCGACCTCGAGCGGCTGACCCGCCTGCTCGACCAGCCGGGGCGGCCCGTGCAGATCCTCTTCGCCGGCAAGGCCCACCCGCGCGACGAGCGCGGCAAGGCGCTGATCCGCGAGATCGTCGGCCACACGCGCCACGAGCGCCTGCGCCGGCACATCGTCTTCCTCGAGAACTACGACACCTCGCTGGCGCGCTACCTGGTCGCCGGCGTCGACGTCTGGCTGAACACGCCGCGCCGGCCCCGCGAGGCCAGCGGCACGAGCGGCATGAAGGCGGCGGTCAACGGCGCGCTGAACCTGAGCATCCTCGACGGCTGGTGGGACGAGGCCTACGCCCGCAAGATCGGCTGGGCGATCGGCCGCGGCGAGGAGTACGCCGACGAGGAGCAGCAGGATCGGGTCGAGTCGCGGGCCCTCTACGACATCCTCGAGAACGACGTCGTGCCGCTCTTCTACTCCCGCGGGGTCGACGGCATCCCGCGCGAATGGACGGCCAGGATGAGGGCCGCGATGCGCGCCCTCTGCCCGGTCCACAACACGAACCGCATGGTCTGCCAGTACATGCTCGAGCACTATCAGGTCTGCGCCGAGCGCTACGCGCGCCTGACCGCCGACGGCGGCGCCCGCCTGCGGGCCCTGGCGGCCTGGGAGCGCCGCGTGCGGGGCGCCTGGGGCGAGGTGCGGGCGTGGGACGTGAGCGCCGCCGGGACCGGGGCGGCGAGCGTCGGCGGCGAGATCCGCGTCGCCTGCAGCGTCGCGCTCGGCAGCCTGGCCCCGGCGGATGTCGCCGTGCAGGTCTACCACGGACGCCTGGACGAGCACGGCCGGATC
>VGIY01000307.1 GCA_016867695.1 Candidatus Eiseniibacteriota bacterium
TCCCTGACGGGCCGGTGTTGTTGGTGGAGGCTTCGTAGCCGATGTCCTGGTAGCTGACGCCGTAGCGCAGGTGGTGCTCGCCCGCCCCGCGCAGGAAGTTCGAGAGCTTGATCTGGTACTGGGTGTTGGTCGAGACGTTGTGCTCGTAGAAGCCGACGCCCCCGTAGCGCCCCGGCACCTCCGCCGACCAGTCGAAGCCCTGGGGCTCGTCGAGAGCCGGCTCCTCCTTGAACTCGTCCCGGTGGCGGGCGAGGGTGCCCTCGATCAGCCAGTTGGCGGAGAGCTCGCCTGTCCAGCGGCCGACGACATTGTGGCCGCCGTAGGTCAGCTTGGAGTACTTGCTGCTCGGGTCCGCCACGGCGGCCGCTTCCGCCCGCTGGGGCCCGTTCTCGCCCACCGCCGGATCCCCGAACGCGGAGAGGGAGAGCGCGTGCCGGGGGCTCGGCATCCACTTCAGGTTGGCGGCGTAGTTGTAGATCGTCCGCTTGCGGTCGAGCGTGTGGCGGAAGCCCTGGGCGTCGGCGACGCGGTCGGCCGTCTCGCGGGTCACGGTCGTGAAGGTCGGGTCGAAGGCGGCGAACCAGAAGGCCTTGTCCTTGATGATCGGGCCCCCCGCATCGAAGCCGTAGTCGCGGCTGGCGACGCCGATCGCGTGGGCGGAGACGAGCCCGTCTTCGCTGCGCTTCCGGCCGGCCTCCAGGTCGGCGAACTGCTGGTAGGTGAAGACGCTGCCGCCGAAGGTGTTGCCGCCCGACTTGGTCACCATGTTGACGAAGCCGCCGAGAGCCTCGCCGTACTCCGGCTCGTATCCGCCGGTCTTGACCTGCACTTCCTTGAGGTAGTCGTAGTTGACGCCGGTTCCCAGGGAGCCGTAGACGATCGAGTAGGAGCCGGCGCTGCCGTAGCCCGTGTTGCCGATGCTCATCCCGTCGACCATGTAGGTGTTCTCGAGGCCGCTCGACCCGGCGATGGAGGGATTCGACCGGTCGATGCCGCCGTCGACGACGTGCGGCGCCAGCGCCAGCGCGCTGGCGAAGGTGCGGCCCAGGGGGATGCCCGCCATGAGCGCCGAGGAGATCGTCGCGCCGATCGTGGCCGAGGAGAGGTCGATGAGCGGAGCCGCGCCGAGGACCTCGATCTTCTCCGAGGCTCCGGGGGTCAGGACGACCTCGACCCGGACGCGCGAGAGGAGCCGAACCTCGATGTCGCCGGCCTCCGCGGTCGTGTGGCCGAAGTGGGCGGCGGTCAGGTCGTAGAGCCCGGGCGTCAGGTAGGGGAAGCGGAACTGCCCCTGCTCGTCGGTCAGGATCGTCCGGGCGCCCTGCTCGGAGGTGATCGTCACCGTCGCGCCGGGCAGCGGCCCGCCGCCCGGGTCGACCACCGTGCCGAGGATCGTGCCGGTTGTCGCTTCCTGGGCCGTCGCCGGGATCACCGCGAGGAGCAGGGCCAGGATCGGCAGTCCGGACAAGAGGATCGAGCGTCGCATCTCTGTGCCCTCCGCTTCCATGCCGGCAGGATCGGCGCGGGGGGGGCTCGGTTCAGGAAACGCGCCCGCCGCCCGTCCGGGTCAGCCAGTCCATCCGTGCGCGGACAGAGTGCGGGCAGCCCTAGCGCCGGTCAAGGATCAACACCCGGGCGCCGGTCGAGGATCAACGCCCGGGCGCCGGTCGAGGATCAACGCCCGGGCGCATCGGCTCCGGAGGACTGGAACTGCCTGATGCGCTGGCGCATCAGCTCGGCCATGGCGGCGTCCTTCTCGCGCAGCGCCAGGTCCAGGGCCCGCTCGGCCGCGCGCAGGGCGTCGGCCGGACGCTGGGCGGCGGCGTAGGCCACGGCCAGCGCGTCGAGCGCCCTCGCATCCGCCCCGCCGGCGACCTCGTCGGCCCGCTCGGCCAGTTCGATCGCCCGGGCGGGATCGCGGAGCGCCGGATCCTGGTGGGTGGCCTGGATCCAGGCCAGCTGGCGCAGCGCCACCGCCGATCTCGGGTCCACCTCCAGGGCGCGCTCGTAGCTCGCCATCGACTCGGAGATCCGGCCCATGTTGAAGAGCACGGTGCCCAGGTGGACATGCCCGACAGCCTGGTCGGGCCGCAGCTCGATCACCCGCCGGTGCGCGGCGGCGGCCTCCTCGAGCCGATTGAGCATCGCCAGGCCGAGGCCGAGGTTGCTCCAGGCCTCGGCGAAGCCGGGCTGCAGGCGGACCGTGTGCTCCAGCTCGGCGACCATCTCGGCCATCCTCCCCTTGGCCCGCAGGGCGTTGGAGAGGTTGAAGCGGACGTGCGGGAGGTCGGGATCGAGCGCGATCGCCCGGCGGTACTCGGCGATCGCCTCGTCGATCCGCCCCTCTCCAGCCAGCGCGACGCCGCGGCTGTTGTGCGTCTCGGCCGTGCGGGAGTCGCGGGAAGGCGCGCCGGTTGTCCGCGTGAGGCCGCGGTCGTCCGGGCCGGGTGATCCGCGGCCGATCGACCCGCCCGCCAGCGCGCGCAGCGCGTCGCGCCCGAATCCCCCGGCGACGAGGGCGACCGCTCCCGCCGCCAGCGCCAGGAGGGCGAGCCCCAGGGCCCGGCCGCGAAGGCGGCCCCGCCGGCCGGTGCCCGGTCCGCGTCCGGCAGGCTCCGGTGCGGAGATGCGCATGCGTTCTGCCCTCCGTGCGGCGATCGGCACCCGGCCGCGGATCGGTCCGCACGGCCGACGTCGCCCTGTCGGGTTCCTAGTCGCGGATCTCGATCTCGCGCAGCGCCTCGCGCGTCTCGGCGGAGTACCAGATCTGGACGAAGTCGCGGATCGAGTCCTCCTCCCGCCTGCGCATGCGCTCGGCGACCGGCCCGCGCAGCAGCCTCTTCAGGCCGGCATAGGCGTTCGGCTGGCGCGCGGCGAGCCCGCGCGCCTCCTCGAGACAGGCCTCCGGCAGCGCCTCCGGTTCGACGAGGCGGTCGACGAGGCCGGCATCGAGCGCCGCGGCGGCGTCGTGGAGCGCTCCGGACATGAGCAGCGTCTCGGCCCGGCGCTGCCCGACGCACGCCGCGAGCATCTCGACGCTGCCGGCGAAGACCGAGGCGCCGAAGGCGATCTCGTTCAGGCCGATCCTCGCCCGACCGGCGGCCATGATCCGCCGGTCGCCGGCGAGCGCGAGCATGCACCCGCCGCCCGCGGCGTGCCCGTTGACGGCGGCGATGATCGGCTTCGGGTAGGTGTAGAGCCTGGTATAGAGCGCGGTGAAGTCGGCCAGGAAGCGGCTGCAGGCCTCCTCGGGGAGGGCGTAGATCGCCGGCACATCCAGGCCGAACGAGAAGAACGGGCCGCGTCCGGTCAGGATCAGCGCCCGGGCCTGTCGATCGACGACCAGCTCGTCGAGCGCCGCGCGCAGCTCGCGGATGAGCTCCTCGTCGATCGCGTTGACCTTGCCGCGCCGCAGCGCCAGCGTGACGACCTCAGCGTGCCGCTCGATCTCGAGATGGCTCATCGTGCCTCCCCCGGTCGGTCGGGCCTGAACGGCCGGCCGGCCGCCGGGGAGGCCCATCGGCCCGGCGGCTTGACCGCCATCGTGACGCCAAGACTACCACAGGCGCGGGCGCGCCGTAAGGGCGCCCCGGGATCGGCGGCCGGCGAAGGCCGCGGCAAGGGGGGATTGACCGCCGGCTTCGTGCCGCGGCGCGTTCATTTTCCCGAGGGCTCCCCGGACGGGGCGCCCGGCGCCCGATCCTCCCGGGCGCACTCGCCCGCGCGGCCGAGCATCGTGTCCAGGGCGTGGGGCAGGATCGGCAACAGCGTCTCGAGACCCTCCCGGACCGCCCG
>VGIY01000308.1 GCA_016867695.1 Candidatus Eiseniibacteriota bacterium
TGCTCGAGTCCCCGATCTTCTCCACCTCGACGACGACGTCGACGTTCATGCCCTGGATCTCCCAGGGGATGCAGGGCACCTCGACGAGATGGTCGGTGACGACGATCACATGGTCGGCGTACTCCGAGTCGGCCAGCGCGAAGCCGAGCGAGCCGCAGGCCGAGGGGCCGTAGGCGCCGGTGGCGTTGCCCATCATGTCGGCGCTGGGGGCGGGGATGAGGCCGATGTCGACGTGCAGGTCCCCGTCCTGGATCGCCTGATAGCGCCCGCCGTGGGAGCGCAGGACGCCCAGGCCGCGCATCCGCCCCTCGCTGCAGAACCGGCCGATCGGGCCGTTCATCGAGCCCTCGATGTGGTGGATCACCCCGCTCTCGAGGTGCTTGATCAGCGGCTCGTGGCAGGGGAAGAGGGCCGAGGGGGCGAAGACGATGTCCTTGACGCCCATCTCGGCGATCGTGTCGAAGAGCGGCACGGCGATCATGTCGCCGTTGCGCATGTGGTGGTGCATGCCGATCGTCATGCCGTCGCGCAGGCCCACCTTCTCGAGCGCCGCCCGCAGCGAGGGCGCGCGCTTGTCGAGCGGATACTGATGGCAGGCGCGGATCGGGGGCGCGGCGACCCTGCCGGAGGGCTCGAACCGGCCGACGCCCAGGAAGGGCGTCTGCGCCCTGCCGTTGACTTCCGCCGGCACCCGCCGCCCGACCGCGTTGACGACCATCTCGGCCACGACTTGCTCCTCTCTCTCCGGGCCCGCCCGCGGCGGCCCGCTCCGCACGGATCAGGCCTTGGCCGCCGGGGCGGCCGCCGCCGCGTCGATGCCCATCTCCTCGGCGACGCGCAGCGTGCGCAGCGCTCGCGCCACCACCGGGGGGTCGATCATCCTGCTGCCCAGGCTGACGACGCCCGCGCCGCTGCGCCGGGCCTCCTCCATCGCCGCCTTGACCTGGAGCGCGTAGGCGATCTCCTGGTCGCTGGGACGGAAGGCGTCGTGGATCACCCGGATCTGGCGCGGGTGGATGCAGCCCTTGCCCTCGAAGCCGAGCGAGATCGCCTCGAGCGTGCTCGCGCGCAGCCCCTCCTCGTCGCCCACGTCGGAGAAGACCGTGTCGATCGGCTGCACGTCGGCGGCCCGGGCCCCGAGGACGACCAGCGAGCGGGCGGTGAAGCTCTCGCGCCCCTCGAGCGTGCGCTGCGCCTGGATGTCGCGGGTGAAGTCCTCCGCGCCGAAGGCGAGCGCGGCCACCTGCTCGCAGGCCGAGGCGATCTCATAGGCGTTCCAGACGCCGCGGGCCGACTCCAGGATGGGCATCATCCAGATCGGATCGCGCAGGCCGAGGCGAGCCGCGATCTGGTTGGTCGCGTCGGCGACCTGGACGACGTCGGCGGGCGTCTCGACCTTGGGGATCAGGATCAGGTTGACGCGCTGGGCGACGACCGCGGGAAGGTCCTCGAGCCCGGCGGGGAGCTGATTGATCCGCACCATGCGCTCGGCGCCCATGAAGTCGACCGCCCGCAGGGCGTTGCGCACCAGAGTGCGCGCGGCGTCCTTCTCCGCGGGAGCGACCGAGTCCTCGAGGTCGAGGATCACGCCGTCGGGCCGGAAGATGCCCGCGTTGAGCATGAGATCGGGATTGACGCCGGGCAGGTAGAGGCGCGAGCGCCGCAGGCGCCGCTTCAGCGTCGGGCGCGGCTCCGCGGCCCACTCGGGCGGCGCCTCCCCGGCGAGCGCCGGGTCGAAGCGCTTGGCCGCCGCTTCGACGCGCGCCATCAGCACCCAATCGAGAGCCCCCCGGTCGTCGACCTCGACGCGCGCTCCGCGCAGGCCCAGCCGCTCGAGCGTCCCGGAGACGACGCGCTCGATCTGCGGCCCGAAGAGGCGGCCGACCGAGCTGCGCACCGAGATCTCGTTGCCGGGCGGGCCTCCCGGGGAGATAGTCACCCTGACGTCGCTCTTGTCCTCGCGTCCTGCCGTCGCCCGCTCAGGCATGGCTCCTCCTCCTCGTCGGCCCGCGACCCGGGGCGCGGGCGCTCGCGCAGGCGGGGCGGCGTGCGCCGTCGCCCGCCCGTCCCGCGAGCCGGAGAGGATAGCCGAGCCGCGGCGCGCTGTCCACGGGGAGCGGATCCCTGGGACCGGGCCCCGCCGTGGGACCAGCCCCGGCGGCCGGCGCGGCCTGGGGCGTCGAAAGGCCTGCCCGGCCGCGGCCGGGAGCGCTTAGAATCGCACCGCCATGCGCAACTGCTACAAACGCGAGGATGTCTTCCTCTGCCGGCACGACGCGCACCGCAGATTCGACCATCGCGTGTCGGCCCACCATGTGCTCCGCGATAAGCGCTGCCATCCGGAGGGCTGCGTCAGCTTCCTCTGGAAGTGCAAGCTCCTCGGCAAGGGCGGGGCCTGCCCGCGGGGCTACCGCCACGTGGGCAACAACTGCACGCAGTGCCGGCACTACGCCGAGGAGAAGATCCACCGCCGGCCCGAGGTCCTCCTGCCCCCCGAGGCGTTCGCCGAATTCCGCGAGGAGTGCCGGCTCTTCGACGAGTGGCTGGACGGCCACGCGCATCGGCTGTGCGAGATCGGCGGCGAGATCACCGACATCCGCCCGCACCTCGTGGAGGAGTCCGACGGCCCGCGCGCGCGCCTGCGGCTGCGGGGCTACCTGGCTCGGCTAATGCCCGCCTGGGTCGGCCTGCACGGTTTCGAGGACGCCCTCTACCTGCGCCTTCCGCGGGGGCAGCAGGAGCGCCACCGGCTGGCGCCGGGCGACAGGCTCGAGGCCGAGGGCTGGATCCGGCTCGACCGGGGGCGTCTGGTCGGCGAGCCCCTGCGCCGGATCCGCGTCGAGGAGCGCTCCGGACAGCCCCCGGCGCGCTGGGAACAGGCCTTGCTCGACCGCAGCTCGGCCGTCAGACTGCCCGGCCAGCCGGAGCGCTGCCTGCGCTGCGCCCGGGGCCTGCTGATCGATGTGCAGACGCGGGCCCGGCGCCCCGGGGCGCGCCCGGGCGGGCGCCGGGAGCTCCTGTGCCTGGAGGGAATCGGCAGACCGGAAGATTGCCCCTACCAGGCCTGGAAGGCCCTGGCGGGAGAGGGGGGGGATCGCCGGGAGGGCCAGGCCGGATGCAACCTCCTGTGCGGGAGCGCGTAGGCCTGACAGGACCGACGGCTCCGGGACGAGCGGCGCTCTTGGGGTAGGCCCGGGAGTCCGGGAGGGCGGAACGATGTCAGCCCCGTGGATCTGCGCCCGGCGGGTATCGGGTTCGACCGTGCGGGCGGCCGGGAAGGCGGTCGCGCCTTGCCTCGCGGCGGGGCTCATCCTCTTCGCGGCGCTCGGCCCGCCCGCGGAGGCCGCCGACCAGGAGGTCGTGCGCATCGACGGCATATCCCGCAAAGGCCTTTACCGCGAGCTCTTCGGTCTCACCCGCCCGGCCGAGATCGAGATCGACGTGGTCGGCTCGGGCTCCCGCCAGACGGGCGCCCTGCTCGCCCAGGCCTGGATCCTGGATCTGCGCTCCCGTCGTCCCGCCTGGGCCATGGACCTCTCCAAGTGCGAGCCCGAGGGTCGCAAGGGGAACCTCCGCCAGCGCGAGAAGGCGCTGCTGCCCGCCGGAGACTACGCCCTCTACTTCAGCGCCCACGGCGACAACCTCCCCCTCGAGAAGAGCATCAGCGTCCTCGGGCTGTTCAAGCTCGGCGACTTCTCCCTTAGCCGCCGCTTCGTCGAGTGGAACGAGCGCGGAGAGCCGCACGACTGGCGCGCCGTCCTGCGCATGGACGCGCCGAGCGCCCGCGA
>VGIY01000309.1 GCA_016867695.1 Candidatus Eiseniibacteriota bacterium
GCTCTTCTGCGACGCCTGGAGCGGGAATCTCCTTCTGGACTCGGCGTCGCCCTGCGCGGCCGAGAACAACCCGGCCTGCGGTCGGATCGGGGCCTGGGATGTCGGCTGCGGCCAGACGCCGGCGGAGGCGACGACCTGGGGGGCGATCAAGGCGCTGTATCGCTGACAGCGCGACAGGGGCGGCCCGGTGCGGATGGCTCCTTGCCTCGACCCGAGCACCCCGATTGGAACAGGCGACACCGTGCTCGTCATCCGCCGCGAGTTCGGGGCGCGCTGGATGTGGTGCGATATCGGCTACCAGGTCTCTCTGGCCTGGCTGGCGGCGTTCGCGATACATCAGGGAGGTCGGTCGCTTGGCCTGGGATAGTCCGTGACGGCGCCGGCTTCGCGCGGAGAGGGCCCGCCGCGCAGGCGGGCGCGTGCATGGGAGATGAGCGATGATCCACAGGCGGTGCGTGAGCATGATCGCGGCGGCAGTCGCGGTCTCCTGGCCGGCGCTGGCAGCGACCTGGATCGTGCATCCGGACGGGACGGGGGACTTCCCGACGATCCGGGCGGCCGTGGAAGGGGCCTCGTCGGGGGATGTGATCGAGCTTGCGGACGGGATCTTCGCGGGGGAGGGGAACCGCGACGTCGATCTTCTCGGCAAGACGCTGGTCATCCGCTCGGCCTCGGGCAATCCCTCCTCCTGCATCCTGGACTGCGAAGGGCAATCTGGTTGGCCGCGCCGCGCTTTCCTGCTGCAGAGCGGCGAGGTCCCCGGGACGGCGGTGGAGGGACTGACGATCCGCAACGGCAGGGCGTGGCACACCGGCTTCGCCATCCAGGGCGGGGCGATCCTGGCCATGTCGGGCGCGCATCTTCGGATCGAGCGGTGCGTGTTCGAGAACAACGAGGCGCTGGACTTCGATTGGGGGGCGTACGGCGGCGCGGTGCACGCGGCGCTGTCAGACGTTGAGGTGATCGATTGCGTGTTCAGCGGCAACCGGGCGGACACGGGCGGCGCTCTCTCCGGGTGGTTCAGCATCATCCGGGGATGCACATTCGTCGACAACGCCGCGATCGAATCCGACGGTGCCGTGAGGGTCCTCTCCTCAGCTCTCATCGAGAACTGCACATTCGTTCGCAACACGGCCCCCTGGGGGGGCGTCGTGCACATGATGGCGGGGGCGGAGTTGACGCTGCGCCACACGATCCTCGCCTTCAACCAGTGCGAGGGGGCGATCAGCGGGACCGACCGCGGCACGGCCCAGCTCTCCTGCTGCGACCTGTACGGCAACGAGGGCGGCGACTGGATCGGGGCGATCGCCGATCAGCTCGGCGTCTCCGGGAATCTCAACGCGGATCCGCGCTTCTGCGCCCCGGCGGCGGACGACTTCGGTCTGGCGGATGACTCGCCATGCTCGCCGGGGCAGAATCCGGAGTGCGGCCTGATCGGAGCTTGGCCGGTGGCCTGCGCCGGGGTGCCGGCGCGGGCGGTGCGCTGGGGGTTCCTCAAGTCGCTCTACAGGGAGCGGGCGGAGTCGGAGGCTCGCTGAGTCGTCCGGCTTCCGGGAGGACGTACCCTCAAGCGTTCCGGATGCCGTGCGTACGCTTCCGCCAGCACGCGGACGCGCTGGGCAACGACCTCCCCGGCCAGTCCCCAATGCGCTTCGCAGGGCCGCAAGCAGTCGAGTCCGGCGTGGTGATGCTCCTCGCTGACAGCGCGACAGGGGCGGCCCGGTGCGGAGGGCTCACTGCCTCGCCCGAGCACCCCGATTGGAACAGGCGAGACCGTGCTCGTCATCCGCCGCGAGTTCGGGGCGCTGGATGTGGTTCGATATCGGCTATCAGGTCTCACTGGCCTGGCTGGCGGCGTTCGCGATCTACCAGGAAGGCCGGCTGCTGGGCCTGGGATAGTCCGTACTACGGAGGCCGGCTGCTGGGCCTGGAACAGCCCGCGCCAGGGATGGCGACCGCTGGGCCTGGGATAGCCCGGGTCCGTGCGGTATACTTGGCCACGGCAGGCCTGTCCCGGCCCGGTCGAGCGGACCGGGGCCGGCCGAATCGCACCCTTGGAGGTTTCATGAGCGGCTCGCGCATCCTTGCCGTCGCGGCGGCCACGCTCCTCTGGGTCGGACTCGCCGGCCCGGCGGGGGCCGAACAGCGACGCATCCTGCTCGACGGCTTCACCGGGGACTGGGCCGGGCTCGCTCCGATCCACGTCGATCCAGCCGGGGACGGCGGCTCGAGCGGCATCGACATCACCGAGATCTACGCCGTCAACGACGAGGAGCGCCTCTACCTGCGCTTCGTCGTCAACACGGATCTCATCCTGCAGCACGAGGACAACCGGCTCAGCCTCTACCTCGACACGGACAACAACGCGCAGACCGGCTTCCCGCAGCCGCCGCTGGGCGCCGATCTGCGCTGGGACTTCGGCGACCTGCGCGGCTTCTTCTTCACCAGCGAAGGTTGGACGGCGCTCGAGTGGGACGACGTCGGCCTGATCAGCGCGCCGACGCACAGCGGGCCGGAGTTCGAGATCTGCTTCGACCGTTTTGCCGTGCCCGACGGCGTCCATCCGCTCTTCCCCGGGGAGACGATCCGGCTGCTGTTCCACGACTGGGCCGGTGGAGGAGACTGGGCGCCGAACTACGGCGGCGCGGCCTCCTACACCTTCAGTCCGGGCCCTCCGCCCGCGCCGATCGACACGCTGCGGATCGAGCCGGCGGTCTCGGGAGGCTGCCGGCTGCTGACCTACAATGTACTGCAGGACAACCTGTTCGATCCCTGGAAGCAGCTCGCCTTCGGCCGGCTCCTGAACGCCATCCAGCCCGATGTGATCTGCTTCCAGGAGATCTACGACCACACCGCCGCCCAGACCCGCCAGGTGGTCGAGAACTTGCTGGGCGGCACCTGGGAGGCGAGCCAGGTCGGGGACATGGTGCTCCTGACCCGCTCGTCGATCATCGAGAGCTGGAGTCTCGCCGGGGGGCGCGCCGGCGCCCATCTCATCGCGCCGCTGGGCGCCTTCGGGCACGACCTGCTGGTCATCAACTGCCACCTGAGCTGCTGCGCCTGGGGCGACGCGGCGCGCCAAGCGCAGGTCGACGCGGTGATGGCCTTCGTGCGGGACGCCCGCACGAGCGGAGGCCAACTCGACCTGACGCCCGAGAACCCGATCGTCATCACCGGCGACATGAACTTCATCGGGCGGGAACGCCAGCTGCGGACGCTCCTGACCGGAGACATCGCCGACAACGCGACCTACGGGCCCGACTTCGCTCCCGACTGGGACGACACGCCATTGGCCGACGCGATCCCGCGCCATCCCCTGCAGGCGATGACCTATACTTGGTACAAGCGCACGAGCCCCTACAGCCCGGGACGCATCGACTACATCATCTTCAGCGACAGCAACACCGAGGCGAACAAGCCGATGACGCTGCAGACCGTAGGGCTCCCCACGGCCTACCTGCAAGCCTACGGCCTCGTGGCGACCGACTCGGCAGTCGCCTCCGATCACTTGCCGACCTTCGCGGATCTCCGGCCGGCGCAGTCGGGCGCGATCGCGCTGGAACCGGCGGCGCGGGGGCCGCGGCTGGTCCTCGAGGGGACGCAGCCGGTTATCGGTCTGGTCAGGCTGCGCTCGCTCGGTGGGACCCGGGGATCCGGTCTCGGGGAGGCGGCGCTGCTGGAGATCCTGGACCTGTCGGGCAGGCGCCTGCGCACGCTGGCGCCGGAAGCGGGGGAGGCGGGCGGGCCGGTCTGGACCTGGGACGGCCGCGACGCCGCCGGCCGCCT
>VGIY01000310.1 GCA_016867695.1 Candidatus Eiseniibacteriota bacterium
TCGAGGACGTCCGACTTGCGACCGGTGTTAGGTCCCGCGTTCTTCCGTGATCCACGACGCTGGCCATCCCGGATTCAGGGCGTCGCGGATTGGGTGAGGATGGGTGCGAGAGCGAGAAAGTTGAGTTTCGCTTTGCACCGCAAAATGGGACGCTGCGTTTCCCGGGGAGGTCCTTCCACGGGAGGCAGGGGGGTGGCCCGCCACGGCCGGAACCGTGACGGGCCGGAAGGTGCAACTACGCTATGCTACAGAGCTGACCTTCGAGGAGTACGTTAGGACCGAAGGTTGGCGTAGGGCAAGGCTTTTGACGTGTCCCGTGTGCCCGCCGGGACGGTGCCGCCCGGTGCGGCACGGCACGTACGTGCGCAAGGTGCCCCAGGCGGCGTACGTGGCGCGGTATCGATGTCCTACGACCGGTACGACGATCGGGTTGCTGCCCGACTTCTACGCTTCTCGATTGCCAGGGACGCTGCCCGCGCTGGAATACGCGGTCGTTCGTGCTGAGGGTGCCACGACCATGGCGGCGGCGGCGAACGAGCTGCGACCTGGCGATGCAGAGGACGCGGTCACTCTGCCGTCCGCCGTTCAGTGGGTGCGCCGGCGGCTACGCGTGGTGCACCGGATCCTGGTGACGGTCCTCGGCCTGCTGCCCGACGTGTTCGAGGGCTGCGAGGTCACCGTGCGCTCGTTCCGGGAGCGGCTCGCGACGCCGAGCCTGCTCGTGGCGCTGCGCGGGATCTGCGAGCGCTACCTGGCCGAGCTACCCGCCCCGCTCGGACTGGTGCCCGCTCCATTGGGGGCGAAGCGACGGAGAACGGGCTGCCCACAATCGAGTGGGGCAGACCCACCCGGGCCAGGCGTGTAGCTTCAGGGTCGCACCCGCATGGGGCGGGTGCCGAACCTGGAGGACCCATGACCGATCCGAACGACCGACGTGCCGAGGATGTGGCCCTGTTTCGCTATGGGCTCATCGCGGACCTGTTGCATCCCGCTGTCGAGGATGCTGACAAGAAGCTCTACCAGATGCTGCGTGAGAAGGCGGAGCGTTCGTACTGCATCCCGGGCTCTCGCCGGACCCGTGTCGCCGTCGAGACCATCAGGGACTGGCTGGACCAGTACCGGGGCGGTGGCTTCGACGCGCTGCGGCCGAAGCCGCGTCGAGACATCGGCCAGGCGCGATCGATCCCGTCCGACATCGCCGATCTTCTGGTCGAACTGCGCGACGAGCACCGTGACTACTCGGTGGCGATGGTGATCGAAGAGGCGCGCCGCCTCAAGGAGGAGGCTCGTGTACTGCCGCTGCCTGTCTCGACGGTGCATCGGCTGCTCAGCCGGGCTGGCGTGATGGGCAAGCTGCCGGAATCGCCCACCAGCAAGGACCGCCGCCACTTCTCCTACGAGCGTGCCGGCGAGCTGTGGATGAGCGACGTCATGCACGGCCCCGCCGTGTTCGTCGCTGGCCGGCGAAAGCAGAAGACCAAGCTCATCGGGCTGCTCGACGACGCGACCCGCGTCGTGCCGTTCGCCGCCTTCGCACTCTCCGAAAGCACCGCCGCCTTCCTGCCGGTGCTCTCGCAGGGCATCCGGCGCAGGGGCATCCCGCTGCGTCTGTATGTGGATAACGGCGCCGTCTACCGCTCGCACCACATCAGCCTCGTCTGCGCCAAGCTCGGCACGACGCTCATCCACGCACGGCCCTACCAGCCCGCCGGAAAGGGTAAGCAGGAGCGCTTCTTCAGAACCGTTCGGATGCGTCTATTGCCCACGCTGAGCGACCAGGACACCGCCTCGCTCGACGCGCTCAACCGCAGGCTGTGGGCCTGGATCGAGGGCGAGTACCACCAGTCGTCCCACAGGGGGCTCGACGGGCAGACGCCGCTCGATGCATGGGCCATGCGCTCGGGCGACGTGCGCATCCCGGGACCCGAGCTCGACCTGCGCGAGATCTTCCTGTTCGAGCAGAAGCGGCGCGTGCACAGGGACCGCACCGTCAGCCTCGATGGCGTGCTCTACGAGGTCGACGCATCGCTCGTCGGCGAGGTGGTCGTGCTGCGCTATGACCCCTCTGCCCGGCGCGGCGCACCCATCGACGTCTGGCACCAGGGCGCCAAGGTCTGCACGGCCAACGTCGTCGACGCCTACGCCAACTGTTTCGTCAAGCGCACCCACGACCGCAAGGGCATCGAGACCGATGCTCCGCCCCTCGTTCCTGGCCCCGGCCTGCGCATGCGTGACCTCGACCGCTCCAGGGAGGACTCCTGATGTACCGGCAACACTTCGGTCTGACGTCCTTCCCCTTCGACAAGGACATCCCCGCCGAGGAGCTGTTCGTCTCGGCCGCCATGCACGAGCTCTCCGTTCGCCTCGGGCATCTCGTCGAGATGTGCGGCATCGGGCTGTTGACCGGCGACTCCGGCAGCGGCAAGAGCTGCGCCGCCCGCGCCATGGCCGCCCGCCTGCACACCGGCCTATACAAGATCCTCTACGTCCCGCTCTCCACGGGCAACCCCATGGACCTCTACAAGTCCATCTCCTGGGAGCTCGGTCTGCCGGTAGAGCGTTCTCGGGCGGCACTCTATCGTCAGATCCGAAACGAGGTCACACGGCTGGCGACCGAGGCGCGCATGAGGCCGATCTTGATCCTCGACGAGGCCCACGGCCTGCGCAGCGACGTCCTCGAGGAGGTCCGGCTGCTCACCAATTACGCGATGGATGCACAGAATCGCCTGTGCCTCCTCCTGTGCGGCCAGCCCGAGTTGCGCCGGCGCATCGCCATGGCAGTGCACGAGGCGCTCAACCAGCGCGTCGTGGTCCGCTTCCACCTGCCGCCCCTGGCTCGCGACGAGGTCAGCCCCTATCTGGCCCATCTGCTCCGTCGCGCGGGCACCGAGTTGCCCCTCTTCGAGCCGGCGGCCGTCGAGGCCCTCCACCAGGCCGCACACGGCCTGCCCAGGAAGATCAACCTGCTCGCCCACAACACCCTGATCGCCGCCGCACTGCAGAAGGCCAAGGTCGCCACCGCCGACCACGTCCACGCGGCACTCTCGGAGGTCTCGTGATGCCCGACTACAACCACAACCATGGCGCCCCCGCCCTCGCCACCGGCTCATTGCGGCCGGAAGAAGGCTCCGCCTCGACCGAAAACACGGGGCAACAACCGCATCAGCTCCCGCTGCCCATCCACGTCTCCCCTGCCGCCCTCACCGCCGAGCCGGACCCGCGCCGATGGCTCCAGCAGGCTGCTCTGGCCTGGACCGAGCTCAACGGGCCAAAAATGACCGTCCGCTGGGCCCGAGACGTGGCGATCATCAAGCCCCTGCTCCGCCTCCATGGCTGGGACGAGCTCACTGCTCGGTGGAAGGCCTACATCAACACCGACGACCTGTTCTTCGCCACAAAAGGCTGGAACATCCCGACCTTCTCCACCTGCGTCGACCGCTTCGCCGGGGGAAAAGACCGGGCCGCGTACATCGCTATGCAACAGATGAGGCCCATTCGCGACCGCCTCTCCGGCGAAATCCGCGGATACCGCAGGGGCTGGTAGATCCTCGCCCCCGCGTCACCGCCCGGCCCACTTCCTCCCCTCCATCCGAGATCCCGGTCTCCACCACCCCGCGCCCTCCATGCGCTGGTGGCGCACTCCGGGATCAGCCATCCCCTCCAACGCGGCGAAGCGCGACAAAGAAACCACGAGAAAGCGCGGGAGACAACAGACCAAGCAGCGCAGGACCTGCTGGCACGCACCATCCAGAG
>VGIY01000311.1 GCA_016867695.1 Candidatus Eiseniibacteriota bacterium
CGCGGATCCGCTGTTCTGCGATCCGGAGAACCTAGACCTGCGGCTGCACTCGGATTCCCCCTGCGCCCCGGGCGGGGAGTGCGGCCTGATGGGGGCGCTGCCGATCGGCTGCGGCCCGACGCCGGCGGAGGCGACGACCTGGGGGCGAGTGAAGGTGCTGTTCCGGTAGGGCAACGGCGGCGATCCCATCGGCAACGCCGGCGGCGATTACGGCGGCCTCAGCGCCGGGCAGCTCGGCGTCAACGGCGACAACCGGGAGGCACCGCTAGCAGAAGCGCATCAGGTTCTCGGCGAAGCGACGCGCGTACTCCGAGCGGGGGAAGATCGAGGCCAGCACCTCGGCGGCCATCTCCGCCGCCTCGTCCGCCGGCACGCAGTAGTGCATGGTCAGGAACTCGCCGCGGTAGTCGGCCACCTCGTCGGCCACCCGCCGATCGCGCGCGACGCAGTCGGCGAAGTAGCCCGCCAAGCGCTCGAAGTGCTCCTCCTTCATGCCGAAGCGGGTCATCTCCTGCACGCCGGTGCGCAGGCCGCTGGAGGCGAGGAAGGTCTCGTCGTCAGGGAGCGCCTGGTAGTTGCAGACCAGATTGTTCTCCTCGAGCCGGCGGGCGATCTGCTCGGCCGGGCCGTGCCCGGAGACGCGGATCAGGACCTGATGCGTCTCCGTGTAGCCGTCGGCCGGATCGCCCTGGACATCGAGGCCGGCCGCCTTCAGCGCCCTCGCCCAGGCCTTGGCGTTACGGCGCACCTGGTCCTGGTACTCCCGTTTGAAGGCGTTCATCTCCAGCGTCGCCATCAACAGCGCCAGAAGCGTGCCGAGGTGGTGGTTGCTGGTCGATCCCGGGAAGGCGCGGCTCTTGATGTCGAGCCAGAGTTTGGCGTAGGGGCTCTCCTTGGGGAGCGCCCCGGCGATCACGCCGCGCTGCGGGCCGAAGAAGGTCTTGTGCGTGCTCCCGGTGACGATGTCGGCCCCCTCGGCCAGCGGAGCCTGGAACGCCCCATACAGCCCGAGCACGTGGGCCATGTCGAACATCAGCACCGGGCGCGGATCCCAGTCCTTGACGATCCCGCGCACGAGGGCGACCGGCTCGGGGTAGAGGAACATGCTCTTGCCGAAGACGATCAGCTCGGGGCGCACCGCGGGCAGCAGCTCGCTCAACGCCGCCTCGTCGATCCTGTAGGGGTTGTCCGCGCGGATCGGGAAGTTGACGACGTTCTCTCTGCCCTCGTCGTTGAAGGCGACGTAGTTGAACAGCGCGCCCATCGGCTGGGAGGAGAGGTGCCCCCCCTTGGTGAGGTCGTTGTTCATCACCGCGCGCAGCCGCCGCCAGGGCTGTCCATCGGCGCGGCCGCGATTGGCGAAGGCGGTGACCGCCTTGAAGACCACCTCGTTGGCCATCTGGCCGCTCACCGGCCGCAACTCGGCCTGCGGGCAGTCGAAGTAGGCGCAGAGCGCCGCCCGGCACTCCTCCTCGACCTCGCGGATGAAGTCGATCCCCTGGTAGAAGTAGATCTCCTTGCCCTTCATCGTCCGGTGCTCGGCGTAGCGGCCGGCGGGATCGGAGATCTCCAGCGCCTTGATCAGCAGGCTGGGGGTGTTCTCCGACGGGATCAGGTTGAAGCAGCGTCGCTGGCGCCAGGCGTTGTTGGCGACCACGCGTTGCGTCAAGCGCCGGGCCTGTTCGGTCAGCTCCATAGAACCCTCCTCCGGGGAGTCCGCGGATCCATGGCGGCGAAACGGAGCGGCAAGCCTAGCACAGCCCTTCGGCGCGGGGAAAGCCCCCGGCCACAGGTCCCCGGCCACAGGCCCCCGGCCACAGCCCCGGCCACAGCCCCGGCCACAGCCCCGGCCACAGCCCCGGCCACAGCCCCGGCCACAGCCCCGGCCACAGGCCCCCCGGCTACCCGGCCACCCGTCGTCGGGCGTCTGCTCCCGCGGGCCGTCATCGGATCTTGGCGCGGGCCCCCGGGGAGCCGTATGCTCCCTCGTTCGCTGAGACCGGAGGGAAGCGGGATGTACCTGACCAGCCTGATCCATCGCGAGCGCCTCTTCGAGGTGGCCGCGCGCTGGTTCGCCGGCGAGGTCCGTCCTGACGACGGCCGCTTCCTGACCGAGGTCTTCGCCTATGAGGCGATGATCAGCGGCCCGCCGGTGCGCCTCTTCCTGATCGAGGTGCTCGAGCAGCTTCACGGCACGCGACCGCGATTCCGGCGCGTCTGCGTCAAGGACGACCTGCGCCAGGCGATCATCTCCGGCTGCCGTCCCCCGACCCGGCGGGCCGAGGAGCTGTTCCGGCGCTACCGGGAGATGCCCGAGGAGTTCTTCCCCCGCACGCCCGTGGATCTGGTCCTGGCCCATGGCCCCGGGGGCGAGTTGCTCGGGATGAGCCGGATCAAGCGGATCCGCCGCATCGCCGAGAAGGCCTCGAGACGGGTGGCCGACCGGCTCGCCGGGGCGATCAACTGGCACGCCCGGGCCCTGGCTGTTCGCCGGGCGCAGCGCGCTGGGTTGACGGTGGACCAGCTGATCTCCTCGCCCGAGACGATGTCGGCCGAATTCGCCGCCGCCGAGCGCCTGGTCGCGCTCGCCTTCCGCGATCACAAGCTCGAGTTCGAGCCCGGCGACCTGCGCATCGACGATGTCATCGGGCTCAAGATCATCGTCACCCCCGACCAGCTCGCCCGCGTGCCGGAGATGCTCGACGAGCGCTCCGGAGTGCGCGTGATCGAGCGCGAGGAACACTCCGGCACCTACAACGCCACCAACCTGATCGTCGAGTTCCGCCTGCCGTCGCCGGAGCAGATCGCTCGCTGGGTCAACGGCCGGGGCTGGTCGTTCGTGGCCGACCGCGGACTGGACCCCGCGCAGATGGCGGCGGAATTCCCAGCCTACGTCGAGAGCGGGGCGCACACGATCCACGCCGAGGTCATCCTGACCACCTACGACGAGCTGGTCGAGTCCGAGTTCGGACGCTCGATCCACGAGAACCGCATTCTCGAGCAGCGCGCCAGCGCCCCCTACTCGGGGCGCATCGCCAACAACGCCTCCTACATCATCGAGTACATGCTCATGCTGGCCATCTCGCCGCGCGTGGAGGTCGACGACCTGCCAGTGCGGATGTGGGGGCACTACCTGCCCGACACGCTCTCGACCGCCATCTGGAACCTCTTCAACGTGAACCAGAGCGAGACCCTCTGCGATGTCCTCACGCTCGTGCCCGACGAGGTCTACGAGGTCCTGAGCGGCGTCTATCCGTAGCCGGAGACAAGCCCCGCCAACCAAGCCCCCGAGCCCCCTCTTCCGGTGAAGCGCCCGCCGAGTGTGCCCACCGAGGCGCGCGGGCCCCGGAGGGTCCGCCGCGAGTTCCCGCAGCGAGCGCGCTCGCGCGCGAGCGAGGACTGTTTGAGCGCCGGACCCTCCGGGGCCCGCGCGCCGGCGCGGCGGAGCAGCCCGCGCCCGGGGTGCGTCCGCGCGCCGGGCCGCCCTAGCGCGGAGACGCCCGACCCGCCAGCTTGGCTTCCGTCTGCTGGATGCGGGCCCGTGCCGCCAGCGCCACGCGGTAGGGGTCGATCTCCTCGGCCTTGCGGTACGCGGCCAGGGCGGCGGCATGATCGCCACGCAGCCCGGCCAGGTCCCCGCGGGCGATCCAGAGCCCGCCGTGCAGCGGCTCGAGCTGCCGGCCCTGCTCGAGCAGCGCCTCGGCGTCGTCGTGGCGGGCCTGTTTGATCATCAGCTGGGCG
>VGIY01000312.1 GCA_016867695.1 Candidatus Eiseniibacteriota bacterium
CGATGCCCTCCTGGATCCGGCCCGTCGCGCCCGTCTGCGGGCTGTCGTCGTCGACCCAGAGGACCGAGAAGTCGCCCTGGAAGCCCGGATCGGCCGTGTTGCTCCCCGAATGGAGCCAGGGCGTGTAGTCGACCGGCCCGTAGATCCTCGCCGCCACGCCCGCAGGCGTCGACGCCCCCCACCAGTTGCCCGACGCGTCGGCCACCTGCGCGTCGTATAGATGCGCCACCGCGGCGCTCGTGTTCCCCGAGAGGTCGCAGTCGTGAAGGGTCAGATGGACGGGGGCGGGGTACGAGGAGCCGTTGTAGTAGCTCAGCACGCCGTAGTCCCAGCCGGAGACGATGGATCCGGTGATCGTCAGGTCGACGCCCATGGAGCCCGTCCCGAACCCGCCGACGCCCCAGCTGTCGGCTGCCGAGTTGCCGATCACCTCGCAGGCGTCCAGCGCCACGGCCATGTCGCCTCGACGACGAGGGTAGTCCTCCCGCTCATCAAAGGGACTCGGCAGCGCGCGCACGGCCTCGCCCCGGAAGGCGCTCGTGCTGTTGTAGGCGTAGAAGCCGTCGCCGGCGTCCGCATCGCCGTGGGCGATCTTCGTCCGCGTGAAGGTCGCATCGCCGTCGAGCAGATACACGCTCGGGAAGTTGTCGGTCAGCTCGCAGTCGACGACCGAGACCGTCCCGGAGGCGCCGTAGAGCAGAATGCCAGTCGAGGCCCACCCGGAGCCCGTGTACATGTGGTCGCTGACCACGCAGTCACGGACAGTCGCCGCGGCCCCGTAACCGATCTGGATGCCGTTCTGGGCCGTCACTTCCGTGGGGCCCCAGCCGACCGCGGTCACACGCAGGAGATCCACGGTCAGCCCGTCGCCCATTAGGGCCGTGCCGTTCTTCTGGTAGTCCTCGATCCACACGTCGGTCAGCGATACCGAGTAGGACCCTGGAGCGTTGTTGTACGCATAGACGCCCACGCCGTGCTGCGCGCCGCTAATCGGATTGTTGGTGATGCGCAGCACCTTGACGTCCTGCATCCAGCCGCTGCTGTTCCAGAAGGCCACGCCGATGAAGCGGTAGTTGGCGTTGCCCTGGCGGTCGCCATCCACCGTCAGCCCTGAGAGGGAGAACCCGGTCACGCCGTCGGCGAAGACGATCGGGTAGTTCGTGTTCGCCCCGGTCGTGAACGACTGCGCCAGCGTCCCCGTCGGGCACTGGATGACCGTCGAGCCCAGGCCCGCGCCGACGATGGAGATGTCGTTCTTGGTCACATGGACCTGCTCCGTGAAGAACCCCGCGGCGACGTGGATCTCGTCTCCCGCGCTCGCCGCATTGACAGCCGCCTGAATCGTCGCGTAGTCCCCGGGCACGTCGATCGTCGCCGCGCCCGCTCCGGCGGGCAGCAGCGCAGACATCATGAGCGCGAGCAGCGCGCCCAATCCCTTGTGTGAAGCCCAGATGCCAACTCTCCTCATGACCATCCTCCTTTGTCCTACGTTCTCGAGGGGTGAACAGAGACATTCCGTACAATTGCTCTCTATGCGACAAGGGCTGCCGGGAAGGCCCCCGGCAGCCCGGGACTCCCATTCGAAACCGCCTCGTGTCCGTGCACGGATGTCAGGCGGCGCGATCTCGATGAAGGTCTACCTGACCAGGACGATCCTCTCGGTTGCGCCGTGCGCGCCGCTGCGCACGGTCAGGAAGTAGATCCCGGGCGCGGCGCCGCGCCCGGAAGCGTCACGGCCGTCCCAGGCCACGATCGCGCCGCCCGGCGACGGACGCGGGACGAGGCTGGCGACGAACCGCCCGGAGACGGCCAGGACCTCGGCCTCGAATCGCCCGGCGGCAACGGCTGAGCGTCCCGCCCCCGCCTCGCCCGAGGGCAGGGAGCAGTGGAACGCCGCCGCCGGACCCGGTCGCGGCCCCACGGGCCGGAGCAGAAGCCGGGGCGCGCCGCCGCCCGCCATTGGGTGATCCGGCGATCCCTGGAGCGCCGCGTGCGTGATCACGAGTCCGTCGTCCACGGCGACCGGGTAGAGCTCGACCGTGTTCACGTCCCATAGATGCCAGGTCTCGAAGACGATCTCGGTCGTGTCCGGATCGAGAAGGCTCGTGAAGCGAACCTTGGCCAGTTCGCCCGGCCCGGTCACGAACTGGCCCGGCCCGAGCACGACGCCCTCGATGCGCACGAGCGAGGGGCTCTCCTGGGTGACATACCACCAGAGCGGCGGGGGCGGCTCGAGCAGTTCCCCGGCCACGGCCTGCTCGAAGACGAGCGAGGCCGGGTCGTAGGAGAGATAGACCTGGAAGCCGCGCAGGCTGTCGACCGGGCCGACGCTCAGCGAGACCTCGAACGGCCCTGGCCCCCAGACATACTTCGGATCGGGGTCGAAGAAGAGACCCGTCACCGGCCCGATCACGATCTGCCCATCCAGCATGACCAGCGGCTGGATCGGCACGCCCTGGCAGTCACGCACCGTCCCCGAGACGAAGCCGAGCGCCGACTCCCCCTGCCCCTCCAGGGCGGCAAAGGTGAGCCTGAGGATCTCCCCGGGCCCGACCGCGCACTCCCCTTCGGGAAGGATCAGGCACTCGACGGCCACGTGATACCCGCCGTCGGTGACCGACCAGTAGAGGCCGAACGGGGGCGCGTAGTTCTCGAAGAGCGCTCCCCGCTGCGCGGCGACGAAGTCGACGAGACCGGGGTCGAATCCGATGTCGAGCTGGTACCCGCGCATCCCCTCAACGTCGCTCGCCATGACGCTGACGACAAAGGTCTCCGGGTGCGTGGCGTAGACGACGTCCGGCTCGAAGCCGAGCACGACCGCCCCCGGGGCGCGCGCCCCCAGGAGAAGCAGCGCTGCCGTCAACAGGACCCACCACATGCGGCTCTTCACATTCATCGTCACACCTCCCAGGCGTGGCTGCCCCTGCCGTTCCAGCGACCGTCGCGGAGGGGCGGGAGCCCGCGCCCCTCCGCGCGGCCCTCATGCCTGTCAGCGAACCAGCATCAACCTGCGCGTGGACACGACCTCGCCCGCCTCCAGGCGGCAGAAGTAGACGCCGGGCTCGGCCGGCGATCCGTCCGCGCGGCGCCCGTCCCACAGCAGGCGGTGCTCGCCGGCGGTCTGCACACCCTCGACGAGCGTCCGCACCCGGCGCCCGGTCGCATCGAAGAGCTGCAGCGACACGCGCTCCTCGCCGGCGAGCTGGTAGTGGATCCAGGCCCCCGCGATCGCCGGGCTCGGCTGGCTGCCGAGCAGCCTGTGCACTCGCGGAGCGGCGACATCGCCGGCGACGCCTTGCGGCGAGAACCCGCCGGCCAGATCGGCGTTGCCCGTGCCCCGCGCCCGGAACTGGGCGATCGCGATCCGCGGCGCGGCTTCGCCCGCCGTCCCGGCGCGGAAGCGGGCGACGGCGTGGCAGCCCTCCCCGCTCACGACCGCGCCCAGCGCCGCGGCATCGAGCACGAGCTCCCCGGAGCGCGGCGTGGCGGCGTCGAAGAACGACTGCCCCTGCGGCCAGAGATCTCCCGCCGCCGCGGCGACGAACTCCAGCGCCGGGTCGTAGGCCAGGCGCACGCTCGCCCCCAGCAGGCAGTCCGGGTTGCCCTGCAGCAGCACGCGCGCCTCGATGACGCCCCCCGTCTGGGAAAGCGCCAGCGAAGCGGTCATCGTGCCGGAACAGGGGGACTCCTTCGCCGGCGGGGCGAAGCGGGTCGTCTCGTAGTTCATGGCCAGGACC